>JAQCEL010000110.1 GCA_027618655.1 Pseudomonadota bacterium
GTCGAGTTCGCCGAGTGACAATTCGCGGGCCGCAGCGTGTTCCGGTTGGGCGGCGCCCACGGGCGCGGTTGGAGATTCTAAGAGCTCGTCGTCGTCCTTGGCGACTTCTTCATCGAGGTCGTCCTCCAGACTCAATTCGTCTACAAGTAGCTCTTCATCGAATTGCACGTCTTCGGGACTGATTGTTTCGGGCGGCTCGGTGATGTCTTTCGAATCATTTTCTTTCGGAGCAGTCATGGAACGCCTCAGCGCGACGGCAGATACTGTAGCGGTTCGACAGCTTTACCATCTCGACGAATTTCAAAATGCAGCATCACTCTTTTGGCATCGCTATTGCCCATTTCTGCAATTTTCTGTCCTTGTTTAACAGCGACGCCTTCGGAAACGATCAATTTGTCGTTGTGCGCATAGGCGCTAAGAAATTCTTCATTGTGCTTAACGATAATAAGCTGTCCGTATCCTCGGAGTCCACTCCCGCTATAGACAACGGTACCGCTTGCCGCCGCAACCACTGGTTGTCCAGTTTTGCCCAAGATTTCGATACCTTTTGTGCCAAGGGCCGAAGACGCGGATTGAACAGTCCCAGATGTCGGCCACATCCAAGCTAAGCGTTTCGACACCGGCCGTTGCGCGTCCGAACGGACGGATCGGGTCTGCGAGTTTGAAGTGACCTTGGACCGGGTGGGTGGGCTGGAAGCTGGCGTGGATCGGTTGGGCGAACTCGCAGCTTGCTTTGAGATTGCAGCCTTAGGCGCAGTGGCTACAGTCGGATTCAGCGTCAATGGCGGTACTAAATTCAGTTCCTGGCCGACAAAAATTAAATTTGGGTTGGTGATCCGATTCCACTGCAACAAACTTCGAAAATCAACCCCGAATCGCCATGCAATTGAGTACAGTGTGTCGCCACGCTTCACCACATAACGCCGAGTCGTTGTGTGCTGCGGAGCAGGCGCTGCATTTGCGCTGCGCTGTAGGTTCCCAGATTCGCGTTGCTGAACCGATTTCTGAGTAATAGGCGCGATTGTATTGTTCGCGCAACCACTTAAGCCGATCGCCACTCCCAGCAATATGATCTCGTCTAGTCGCCTCAACGAGTGTTTCTCTCCGAAAAGTCGGGCACAACGGAAAATCTGGCCACAAAAACGCGCGCGCAAGTAGAATTATCCGACGCCTTTCACCAACGGTACGAAACTCACCTCACCAAGAATTTCTTCTTCCAAAATACCCGGTGTTTTCGTTATGAGTCGCAATTCTTGGTTACCGGGTCTGCCGACCGGGATGACTAAGCGCCCCCCGATCGCGAGTTGATCGGTCAATGCCTGAGGAATACTGATTCCGGCAGCCGCCACCAATATCGCATCGAAGGGTGCGTGCTTTTCCCAACCTAACGCGCCATCTCCGTGCAACACGCGTACGTTATTAACATGTAATTCATGCAACCTGATCCGGAGCTTATCAGCCAGCATCGCGATCCGCTCAACGCTGTAAACCGTTTTGGCGATTTTCGACAGAATCATGCTCTGATAACCGCATCCAGCGCCGATCTCTAAGACGTTATTTAATTCGCCGCTTTTCAGTAAGGCCTCTGTCATCGCTGCGACAATGTACGGCTGAGAAATTGTCTGACTAAATCCGATCGGCAGTGCCGTATTTTCGTAAGCGCGACTCGCGAGCGCTTCGTCCACAAACAAGTGGCGTGGCGTCGTTCGGATCAGATTTAAAACCCGCTCTGATTTAACGCCCATTTTTGCTATTTGCACGACGAGTCGATCGCGCGCACGTTGAGACGTCATACCGATACCGCGTGTGTCGCCGTTCATGAAGGCGTGCACTGCAGCTGTGTGATTCCGAAGCTCAATTACCCGACCTGCATACGAGCATTTCCAACAAGGCTTTTTGCGCATGGAGCCGATTTTCTGCTTCATCCCAAACGACGCTATCTGGATGGTCAATAAGTTCCGCCGATACTTCTTCGCCTCGATGAGCCGGGAGACAATGCATGAACAAGACATCCGGGTGGGCTTTACGTAGCAAGTCACTATTAACTTGAAATTCTCGAAATATTTCGTGGCGTCGCGTTGACTCTTGTTCTTGACCCATACTGGCCCAAACATCAGTAACGACAAGATCCGCACCTTTAACCGCCTCGCGCGGATCGTTCGATAATTCGATCGAAGCGAGCCCACCACCGGCGGCAAGTGAACTAGGTTCATAGCCGGCCGGCGTGGCAACTGATAATGAAAAACCAAACTGCTGCGCCGCGTTGATATAAGAATTACACATGTTGTTACCGTCGCCTACCCAGGCAACTTTTCGTCCAGCGATATCGCCTCGGTGCTCAAAATATGTTTGCATATCTGCCAGAATTTGCAGTGGATGGAAACTATCGGATAGCCCATTAATAACGGGTACTCGCGAGTGTTCTGCAAACTCTTCGATGTCTCGGTGAGAAAATGTCCTAACCATGATCGCGTCGCACATCCGAGACAAGACGCGCGCAGAATCCGCGATAGGTTCGCCGCGGCCCAACTGCGTATCACGCGGGGATAGAAATATTGCCCCGCCGCCGCCTTCTATCATCGCGGTTTCAAAGGACATTCGTGTGCGCGTCGACGATTTCGCAAATACCATCGCAAGCACACGATTGCGAAATATTAACGGCCGTTGACCCGCGTTGCGCAAATTTTTAAGTTCCGAGGCGCGACGAATGACGGCGTTCAATTCATCCGGCGAGAGATCCAATAGCGTAAGGAAGTGCCTGACGCTCATTATCTAATCCGCAGCGCAAAACGCCTCGATTAATCCACAGACCGTACTCACCATGTGACCTGCTTCGTCATCGGACATAACCAGCGGAGGTAATAATCGAACGACGTTATCTGCTGTGACATTAATCAAAACGCCGGCGTCTATGCCACGCGCGACGAGTTCGCCACACGGTCGATCCAGTTCGATCCCAATCATCAGTCCCTTGTTGCGAACTTGAACAACTCCAGCTAATGGTTCCAACGTCCTCTTGAGTTCGGCTTCGATATTTCTGCTAAGTATCTTACAACGCTCGATCAGAGACTCCTCCTCGATCACCGTCAGCACCGCGAGCGCCGCGCGACAAGCGAGTGGATTACCGCCGAACGTAGAGCCATGCATCCCAGGCTGAAGTAGTTCAGAAGCTTTCGGTCCAGCAAGACAGGCTCCAATCGGAACGCCATTGCCGAGGGACTTTGCTAAAGTCATCACGTCGGGCTGCACACTTTCATGTTGGAACGCAAACCATTTTCCGGTCCGCGCCATCCCCGACTGAACTTCATCAAACATTAATAGTGCATCGTGGCGATCACATATCTCGCGCAACTGTTCGAGGTAGCCCACCGGCGGAATCACAACCCCGCCTTCACCTTGCACGGGCTCGACAAGCACGCCGACGATGTCATCACGCTCATTAAACAGCGCATTCACAGCAGCGCAGTCCCCATACGGAACATGCACAAAACCGGCCACTAAGGGTTCAAATCCTTTTTGCACTTTCGGATTTCCGGTCGCGCTTAGCGTTGCCATTGTGCGGCCATGAAAACTACCGTTCATGGTAATCACGACTGGACAATCGACGCCTCGCTCATGGCCGTAGCGTCGCGCGATCTTCAACGCGGCTTCATTTGCCTCGGCACCGGAGTTGCAGAAGAACACATTGTCGAGCCCCGACGCCGCCGTCAATTTGAACGCAAGCTGCTCCTGTAAATCGATTCGATATAGATTAGAAGTGTGCAAGAGTTGCCCGGCCTGTAAGCAGATAGCTTCGGTAACCTTAGGATGCGCATGTCCTAGACCACATACTGCAATTCCGCACAGCGCATCGAAGTAGCGCTTACCGTCAGTGTCCCATAGCCACACACCTTTACCGCGCGCGAACATGATGGGCTGTCGGCCATAGGTCGACATGATTGGGTTCAGCTTAGAAGCGTTCATGGAATTTTCTCACCCTGGAAAAGCAAAGCCCGGCCGTGTGGCCGGGCTCTCATCACAAACTAAAACGAAACGGTTTAGCCAAACGGTACGCCGTGCGCCGCGCCTTGCATAAAAAACAGCATCGGCAATGACATCATGACATTGGAGCGCGACGCTAGGAACGCAACGCGGCGCGCCTTTGCCTTTTCTTCGTCTGTTGCGGGTACGATGCCGAGGATTTTCTTCTGGTTCGGCCAAATCAGGACCCAGACGTTGAATAGCATGATGGTGCCTAACCAAGCACCGATCCCGATGTGCGTAAGCTGAACATTCTCGGCGCCGATGCCTAGAGAGAATGCGCCACCCAGCGAATAACCCGGCCAGGCCGCCAAATAGTACGCGCCGCTAAGCCATGTGACTAAGGCTGCCCAACGGAACCACAATAATGCGCGAGGCGCTACATACTTGCCGATCGCCGCCGGACCTGGCCCATCTTTGTCCGCGGTCGCGGCACCCATCGCTTGCGCTTGAACGAAATTGAAGTAATACAGTAGGCCGATCCACGTGACACCGGCGAGAATATGCAGCCAACGATCTATCAATGCGAGTTCCATGATGCGCCTCCAGTCTATAAGGTAAGTTGTTTCTTGTTATTCGAATCGAGCGCTATTAAGCGCCAACTATGGCTTTCGCCACAAAGACCAGGATCACGGTTAACACGAGCCCGGCGATTAACGTTCCGGTTACGGTGTCTAGTGGATTCATCAGTTTTCTCCCTTTGCTTATTATTCTGCCGCGGATACTGAGTGTCCCGCTGGGACGCCAATTGTCGAGGAGAGCTGATTAAGATTCAAGTCTCGCCAAGCGACCAGCCGACGATTCAAAGTCGCAGAGCGAGTCTTCGCCGCCATTTCCGAGAGGCTTAAAGAGACCGTTGCGCAAACAACTTCAGGGAGGTGTGACTTAGGACCAAGTCCTGTTATGGGATAACCTGCGGCTTATTTTCTGCGGATCCGAACGACCATGGCACGTCCCTCAGTGTGATTCGAACAAAACCTTGGTTGCGCGCAGCTCGGGCTTTGAAACCAGAAATCAAGATCTGGTTGACCAAAATTACCGCTCAATCAAACTCTTATCGTTCGTAGCCGGATCATGATGTTGCGTCCAACTGACGCAACCAAACGCAACCAGTGGCGCTCAAAGCGTCGATTTTGTCTAAATTCGCATAGTGCAGCGCTAACTCCAGCTCGGTGGGCTGAATGACAGGGATCGCAGCTCTGCGTGAACCAGCGATTGGTGCCCCGGCCGGGGAGCCGGCAGTGTCCGTCGTTCGCGATTCTGCACTAAGTTGCAAATCCACTTGCCCGCCAGTCATTGCGAGGTAAACATCGGCCAGCAGCTCGGCGTCGAGTAGCGCGCCGTGCAAATCACGATGTGTATTATCAATTTCGTAACGCCGGCACAGCGCATCGAGATTATTGCGCTGGCCTGGGTGAAGATCCCTCGCCATCATTAACGTATCAGTAATGCGGCAGTATTCGTGTGCTCGATGATCCGGCAGACCGAGCAGTGAAAACTCGTGATCGAGGAATCCCGTATCGAACGGTGCGTTATGAATAATCAATTCCGCACCTCTAACAAAGGCGAGAAATTCTTCGGCAATTTCTGCGAATTTCGGTTTGCTTGCCAAAAACTCCGTCGTCAATCCATGCACTTCTATTGCACCCACATCGATGTCTCGCTCAGGATTGATGTACTGATGATAATAGCGTTTGGTCGTGCGGCGATTTTCGATTTCCACACAGCCAATTTCGATGATCCGATGTCCAGACTCGGGATCGAGACCCGTTGTCTCCGTATCAAGAACGATCTGTCTCATTGTGCTTTACCCCAACGTTTGATCACGGTTTAGCGTTATTAGTCAGTTGCCGGCAGCTTCACGATCATCACTAACCGATACGAACTAGCTTTTGAATCTGCGCTATATGACTTTGGACTCGAACAAATTTGAGTTCTGCGAACGCGTTGATGGTTCAGCGACACCGCTCGCGATCAATTGGCGACGAGTTTGCCATGATAGTTTCAACGGTGTCACTGCAGCCACCCGCTTCTTCGCAACGACAACATACACGTTTCCAAACCATGGCCAACACGCGCGTCCAACTAGCTCAAGAAACGCTAGTTTGTTACTGATACTTCGACGCGCAATTGGCGGTCGGAACGATGTCTTCTTCAGAAACTCAATCTCGAAGCCGAGCAATTTTAGCCAGTCCTTTATCCTAGCTGCGGATAAAAACTGAGCGTCCCAAGGCGGCACCGTCCGCCATCGCCCGAGTAATCTCCACGCGCCACACAAGCTCCATGGATTGAACCCGGTAATGACAATATATCCTTCGCCAATCAAGACGCGCTCTGCCTCCCGAAGAACCGTGTGTGGCTGCGGCGAGAACTCGAGTATGTGCGGAGCAAGCACCACATCGATAGACGCCGCAGCGAGCGGTAGCGCTTCACAATTAGCGATTAATGCAACCGTTTGTTCTTCAACAGGATGTGCATCGAGTGTGACGACATGTCCGATGCGGGTTGTCCCGATAAATCTTTCCGAAACTTGACTGCCAAGCTGGACGAGATGGTAGCCGAATAAGTTCGGCAGTATCGTCGCAACAATTTCCAATTCTGCATCGCGGATCGAAACCCCGGCGCCTTCGTTGAACCAAAATCTCAATCGTTCAGCCAGTTCGCGCGGACTAATTAGCGGAAATTTTCGACTCAAATTCATCCCTTCAGGTGGCATTTCAATTGCTGTCGTAGGCTATCAGCATTAGGTTGCCGAGATTAATCCAACACAGGCTTGCGTAAAAACCTACAGTCGAATCGTAGCAAACCTTGAGCTGTCATGATTCTATCAAGCCTGCGCCGTGCTGGCATGCGACTCGAACAGTTATATTGTGGGTTTGCCGCGCGCCTCAACGATCGTTACCATACGCGCCATGTATAGTGGCGAAACTATTCGACTGAAGGCGTTAGCGTCTGTCGTACTGTTACTAAGCGCGTGCTCGTATAGCGATCTCAGGGATTCTCTTAACCCTGGTGTTCACGAACAAGAGCCGACGGGCCATCATTCAGAACCCGTCGCCACATCTGAACCTGTCAAACGTGTCGAACATACCAAGCTCGTAAGCGAAGTGGCGGTTCTACCAGCAGCGAACGACGTGCCTGTTTCCGACATGTGGCATTACCTGGCGGCTGAATTTACCTGGACGTCTCCGGACGATCTGGATGTGCAATCGGAGATCGATCTCCTCGCAAAATATCCGCGACACCTAGAGGATATGTCGCTGCGTGCAGAACCCTACTTATGGTTTATTGTCGAGTCGCTGAAGGAGCGCGATTTGCCAGTCGAACTAGCCTTACTGCCCGTCATCGAGAGCGGTTATCAGCCGAACATTGTGTCACCTGGCGGCGCCGCCGGACTTTGGCAATTTACGCCGCAGACTGGCCGACACTTCGGTTTGCAGCAGTCGCGACAATTTGACCGGCGACGCGATATTGTCGCATCGACTAACGCTGCGCTCGATTACTTGAGCGAATTGCACGATGTCTTCGACGGCGACTGGCTTCTCGCACTGGCCGCTTACAATTGTGGACCCGCTAGAGTGCAACGCGCGATGGAAAGTACGAGTTCGCGAGAATTCCAGATTATCGCGGCCGAACTCCCACCCACAACGAGGCGCTACGTGGCTAAACTCCTCGCGGCCAGCGCTATAATCCAAAATCCCTCGACTTACGATATATCACTTTCCCCAATCGCGAATTCGCAACGCTTTACCGAAATTGACTTGGACGGTCCCGCAGATATTTCAACGGTAGTTCGCGATGGGATCTGGTCGGAACAGAGTTTCAAACGCTTAAACCCCGCATTCAGTAGCACCTACATTGAATCGAATGGCCCGTTTAAAATTCTAGTGCCGACAAAACTAGAGGCGTCAATAGTTGAGCACCTCGCTTCGAATCCTCCACACGAACGCGACCCGATTAAAACCCATCGTGTTGCCGCGAATGAAACCTTGTCTGAGATAGCGTCGCGCTACGGCGTATCAGTCAAGGGGATCAAAGCGCGTAACAAACTACATGACAATGTAATTCGCGTCGGCAGCGAACTTGTCATCACGGGGTCGTCGATTACCAAGCCTGATCCCGGAAAGCAACGTATCGCTGAGACTAGTGCACACGTCGTGCAAAACGGCGATTCGTTTTGGACCATCAGCCAGCAGTATGGGGTGAGTCCCACGGCGCTTGCGAAGCTGAACGGAATGTCGACAAATCGTTCGCTCCAAATTGGACAAGTGCTAAAGGTTGGCGCGCCCGATAACATGCGCACCTACGATGTCGCGCATGGTGATTCGCTTTGGACGATTGCGCGTAAGTTTAATGTCACGATCGAACAGTTGGAAGTCTGGAATAAATTATCTAGACGCCATTCGCTACAACCCGGACAAACCTTGGTGATCGCCCCAACCAGCGGTCGTGCATAAAGAGTCGCGCGCGAAAGTCCGCTCAGCGTCCATATCGACCGAGCCAAAATGAGTCCCACCCTAGGACTGATTCGCCGTTGCGCACGTGCTCTCACGAAACTTCTTTTTCGGGTTCGAATTCACGGGATCGAACACGCTAATGCGGCGGGCAGACGCACTCTAATTGTTGCAAATCACGTTTCGCACCTTGACGGCCTGTTCTTGTTCTTGTTTTTACCCGATGTTCCAACGTTCGCGATAACGCCGGCGACGGCGAAAAGCATTTGGGTTAAGCCGTTTTTGCGGTTCGTTAATTCGATCGAAATAGATCCGCTTAATCCGCACTCGTTGAAACGCGTGATAAAGGTCCTGCAGCACAACGAGCCCGCGCTCATTTTCCCCGAAGGCCGGATCACGACCACTGGTTCGCTGATGAAAATTTATGAGGGTCCCGCGCTAATGGCGGCACTCGCAGACGCCAACATATTGCCGGTTGGCATCGAAGGCTTGCAGTATTCCCGATTCTCGGGTCTCAAAGGACTTGTGCGACGTCGATGGTTCCCGCCGGTCAGAATCACAATATTGCCACCCCGAAAGATTTCCTTTCCTGGCGGACTTTCCGGACACGCCCAACGGTCAAAAGCGGCCGTCGCCATGCTGCAGATCATGCGCGAGATCGCCTATGAGAATGCCTACGAACCCGTCACGCTATACCGCGCCATACTCAATGCGTCGGCGCGACACGGGCCTAGCCGAACGATTATCGAAGACGCAACCGGCGTCAAATTGACCTACCGGCAGTTGTTGATTCGCGCGAATATTCTGAGTCAATTTATTGCGAAAGATTCTGATCCAGGAGAACGCATCGGCATCATGCTGCCGAGCACAGCGGCGGCCATTGTAGCGCTCACCGCGGTCCTATCATGCGGCCGTACGGCAGCGATGTTGAATTTTACCGCAGGCCAACGTGGACTAAGAATTGCGTGCGAAACGGCCGGTATAAAAATCGTTTATACCTCGCGAAAATTTATTTCGGAAGCAGGCTTAGAGGCCGAGGCGGCGGCTGTTGCCGAAATATCCCGGCTTATTTACCTCGAAGATTTACGGAATAAGCTTACGAGCTTACATAAAGCCCTAGCGTTAATCGTCGGAATTGCCCCGGTGCGCAGCTACGCGTTGCGGCAGCCGAGCCAAGACCATCAGGGCGAATGCGTCATTCTATTCACGTCGGGTTCCGAAGGGATCCCGAAGGGTGTCGTGCTGAGCCACTCGAACATCATCGCAAACCGATCACAAGTGCAAACCTTGCTTGCACTAACCCACGAGGACACGGTTCTCAACGTGCTACCGATGTTTCACGCCTTCGGCTTGCTAGGCGGAACCTTAATCCCATTGTTCGACGGTGCGAAGATCTACTGTTATCCCTCACCTTTGCATTACCGCGTGATACCGGAGCTCAGCTACCAGCTTGGCGCTACGTGTCTGTTTGGTACGAACACATTTCTCGCAGGATATGGCAAGCATGGCAACGCTTACGACTTTAATAAAATGCGCTTCGTCATCGCGGGTGCCGAAAAACTCACGGCACAAACGCGCCGCATTTGGGGAGATAAATTTGGCATCCGAATTTTCGAGGGCTACGGGGCGACTGAAGCGAGTCCGGTCATTAGCGTCAATACGCCCATGGGCAACACGCCTGATTCGGTTGGCCAGTTGCTGGCCACAATGGAATACTACTTGGAGCCAGTTGCCGGTATTTCCACCGGCGAACGCTTGATCGTACGCGGTCCGAACATCATGCAAGGTTACCTTTTCCATGGCGGAGACGGAAAATGTTATCCGCCGTCGACGGATCGCGGTCAAGGTTGGTACGATACCGGCGACATTGTCACCATCGACGATAATGGCTTCATTACTTTAGTAGGTCGACAGAAGCGGTTTGCGAAAATTGGCGGAGAAATGGTTTCGTTATTGCGAACTGAAGAAATTGCCCAGCACGCTTGGCCCGAGGTGAAGAGTGCCGCAGTTGCACTGCCGAGTAGCCGCAAAGGCGAAAATATTATTTTGCTGTGTGAGAATGTTGAATGCGATCGTAGTGAACTTGTGACGACGGCTAAGAAATTAGGTCTGACTGAACTCTGTTTGCCGAAACGAGTCATTTTCTGTGAAACGATTCCGTTACTCGGCAACGGTAAAGTGGATTACCCTGCAGTCCGCGAAATAGCCAAGGAATTGAGCGGGCAATGAACAGCCAGGTCAACAGTCACAGGATCGGGGAGCTCACCTGACTCTTACTGGAATCAGCAGTTCACCGCAGTGTATTGAGACTAGACAGGGCACTAATTGCACGATCACCTCGTTGACAGCAGCCACATGACAATGGATGGCTTACCATAGACGGCCCACCATCAAATCACGATCAGCTTGGGTGTTACCCGAGCGCAGCACAGCCATTAGGAGCACAAACATGCGCGAAGCAGTAGAAGAATACTATGGCGACGTCCTCGCGACATCGAGCGATCTGAAAACCAACGCGTGCACGACCGCAGGCGCTCCGCCAGCGCATCTAAGCACGTTACTGCGTAATATCCATGGTGATATCACCTCTACGTATTACGGTTGCGGCTTGGTGTATCCCGCAGAGCTCGCGGGCGCCCGAGTTCTTGATCTCGGTTGCGGATCCGGTCGCGATTGTTACGTTTTATCGCAACTCGTGGGCGAACATGGGTCGGTTGTTGGTGTTGATATGACCGACAACCAATTGGAAACTGCCAGACGGCACATCGACTATCACACGGAAAAATTCGGTTATGCCAAGCCGAACGTAGAATTCAAAAAGGGCTACCTTGAGACACTGGACGAGTTAAATCTCGAACCTAACAGCTTTGACGTTATCGTTTCGAACTGCGTCATCAACCTCGCAATTGATAAACCCGCCGTACTACGCCATGCCTATTCGTTGCTAAAAGAAGGCGGTGAGATGTATTTCGCCGACGTTTACGCAGACCGCCGAATTGCGCCGGATCTAGCGACCGACCCGGTGCTATACGGCGAATGTCTAAGCGGCGCACTCTATTGGAATGACTTCCAAAATATCGCTAAAAACGCCGGATTCCGCGACCCTCGACTCGTGAGTGATAGTCCGATTGCGATCACTGATCCTGCAATCGCTACTCGGCTCGGTAACATCGGGTTTTATTCCGCCACCTACCGACTGTTTAAGATCGCCGACTTAGAGCCTGCTTGTGAGGACTACGGTCAGGCGGTTATGTATCGGGGGACACTCGATCACGAACCGCTGCAATTCGTTCTCGACGGCCACCACATCATTGAACGCGGCCGGACATTTTCGGTATGCGGAAACACCTGGAGGATGTTGCACGATACGCGCTTCAAAAAACATTTCGATTTCATTGGTAGTTGGGATCAGCACTTTGGCATCTTCGAGGGCTGCGGCACGAATCTGCCCTTCGAATCGAGCCTGGATTCTGCAGCAGTAGGTAGCGCATGCTGCTGATCTGCACGGACAGACCTTCGTCTCAACAAAGAATGTCGGCCTTTATCGAAGACGCTTTCGAATTTCGATTTAGCGCACGGAGTCGTTAAGCTGTTGCTCGGAAAACGTAACGCCGCTTCGCGGTTGAATTGAAGACTATTGGGCGGCAAACCCGCCGAGGGCGATCCGTGGAACCGGCGCACGGAAGCGCAGCACGAACAATACTTGGAACGGAAAATTCACATGTCACGTACTAAGGCCTTAGTGTTCGCGGCTGCGGGCTGCTTGATTGCTACGTATTTCGTCTTCGATCTCGGAACGTTCATTGAACTAGAGTATTTGCAGCAACAGCAAAGTGTGTTGACCACATTCGTCGCAGACTATCCGCTTAAAGCGAGTATTGGATATTTCCTAAGCTACGTAACAATTACCGCACTATCACTGCCTGGTGCTGCTCTACTCACGCTCTTAGGCGGCGCGATATTCGGCCTGACGTGGGGGTTTCTTCTTGTTTCCTTCGCGAGCACGATTGGCGCGACCTGCGCCTTTTTATTGTCGCGCTATTTATTTCGCAATACCGTCAGCCAGAGATTTCACTCGCGCATGGCCGCAGTTGATCAAGGCATCACTAAGGACGGCGCGTTCTATCTGTTTACGTTACGTCTCGTACCCATATTCCCCTTTTTCATCATTAACCTTCTAATGGGTTTAACGACCCTGAAAGTCTCGACGTTTTTTCTCGTAAGCCAGCTTGGCATGCTGCCCGGCACGCTAGTATTTGTTAATGCAGGAACCCAACTTGCGAAAATAGAGTCACTAAGCGGCATTCTGTCACCGACTTTGCTGGTTTCGTTTGGCGTACTGGGTTTGTTTCCGCTGCTTGCCAAGCGCTTTGTTGCTCAGATTAAAGCCCGTCGCATCTTGAAACCGTATCCCAAGCCCGTCAATTTCGATCGGAACCTTATCGTCATTGGCGCGGGATCGGCTGGACTTGTCTCATCCTATATCGCGGCCGCGACGAAAGCCAAAGTGACGCTGATCGAGAAGCATCGCATGGGCGGCGACTGCTTAAACACAGGGTGCGTGCCATCAAAAGCCTTATTGAGATCTGCAAAATTCGTACATCAGGCAAGCCAGAGCGCAAACTATGGCATCGCGCGGGCCGAACTAAATTTTAATTTTCGCGAGGTAATGGAACGCGTAAAGCGTATCGTTCAATCGATCGAACCTCATGACTCTATCGAACGCTACACCGAACTCGGCGTCGAATGCGTGATTGGAGAGGCAAAAATATTGACACCCTACTGCGTGGAAGTGAATGGGCGTCGCCTTACCACCAGAAATATAATTATCGCTGCCGGCGCGCGCCCTCTCGTACCTCCGATCCCTGGCATCGACGATATCGATTATTTAACGTCCGACAACTTGTGGGACTTACGCGAATTACCCGCGCGACTCGTGGTGCTAGGCGGCGGACCAATCGGCTGCGAAATTAGTCAAGCGTTTGCGCGATTAGGGAGCACTGTGACTCAAATAGAGATGGGCTCCAGACTCCTCGCACGCGAGGACGAGATTGTCGCAGCGATGTTACTTGAGTCACTACGCAATGATGGCGTCACCGTGGAATTGGAACGTCAAGCGGTTGAGTTTAAGCGTACGCAAAACGGCGGTGTCGTTGTCTGCAAATCGCTTAGCGATCCGGCGCTCGATAATCTCGAGATTGAATTCGACCAAATTATCGTTGCGCTGGGCCGCCGCGCGAATGTGACAGGATACGGCTTAGAAGAAATCGGAATATCGCTCAATGGCGACGGCACGATTGCGACAGACGCGTATCTAGCCACAGACTTTCCGAATATTTACGCGTGCGGCGACGTAGCGGGACCCTTTCAGTTCACGCACATGGCATCGCATCAAGCCTGGTACGCAACGGTAAATAGCTTGTTCGGTAGTATTAAGCGATCTGCCGCAGACTATTCTGTCGTCCCGTGGTGCACTTTTACTGATCCTGAAATCGCTAGAGTCGGGTTAAGCGAAAATGAAGCGCGTGAGCAAAATATCCCTTACGAACTAACCACATTCGACATCGGCGATCTTGATCGGGCCTTAGCAGATGGAGTTGCTTCCGGTGTGATCCGCGTGTTGACTGTTCCGGGCCGCGATCAAATTCTTGGCGTCACAATCGTCGGCGAGCATGCCGGTGATCTCATTGCGGAATTCGTCCTAGCAATGCGCCACAAACTCGGGCT
>JAQCEL010000111.1 GCA_027618655.1 Pseudomonadota bacterium
CAACGCAATCAGCGATCACTGCGTTTGTACGCAGTGATCGGGTTGTCCGCTTGCTGCATACGCGCGGATGTTCATCCTAAAGGTTTTCGCGCTAGTCACTACGCAGCGATATTTTCGCCGACACCCATCGGTTGATTAACGGCGCTTAAAATTGCCCGCAGCGACGCTTCAACAATGTCGCTTGAACGACCCACGCCACAATAACGCCGCGAGTCGATATTCAACTGGACGTAAGTGACGGCTTCCGCACCCGCGCCATCCGCTTGGCTGAGCGTGTGTTCGTTATATTCCACGAGCACGATCGCTTTTCCACAATGACTTTCTAATGCGCTAACAAACGCACCCACCACGCCGGAAGCACGGCCGTGCAAGGTAATCGTCTTACCGTGTTCAATTAGCTTAGCCGCAAGTTGATCTTCATTGTTTTCGCGAGTTAATTGAAAGCTCGTGAGGTCGAACGGCTTGCGTTCGCCGAAATAGTGCTGATTGAACAATTCAACAATTTTATTCGGTGCCACTTCCGTGGCGCTGTCTTCCGCGTATTTCTGCACGACCGTACTGAAGTCGACTTGCAGCCAGCGAGGGAGCTGCAAGCCTTGTTCTTGTTCAAGTACATAGGCAATGCCGCCTTTCCCTGATTGGCTGTTAATGCGGATCACTTCTTGATACGAACGCCCGAGATCGGACGGATCAATCGGCAAATAGGCCACATCCCAGATGTCTTCAGGTTCACGTCGCACCAAACATTTCTTAATCGCGTCTTGATGGCTACCGGAGAACGCCGTGAACACGAGTTCCCCCGCGTAGGGGTGACGCGGGTGCACGGGCAACTGAGTGCAAGCTTTCACACAACGAATAATTTCGTCCATGTTCGAGAAATCGAGCTCGGGATCGACGCCGCGGCTATACAAATTCATGGCCATGGTCACGATGTCCATATTGCCGGTTCGCTCGCCATTGCCTAGCAAAGTACCTTCAATCCGATCCGCGCCGCCTTGCACGCCGAGTTCGGCGGCGGCTACAGCGCAACCGCGATCGTTGTGCGTGTGCAGACTTAACACGACGCCAGCGCGCCGCTTAATATTTCTCGACATCCATTCAATTTGATCGGCATAAACATTCGGCGTTGCCATTTCAACCGTAGCGGGCAAATTGATAATGCACGGTTTTTCAGCTCTGGCATCCCAGACATCGAGCACGGCATCGCATACTTCAACGGCGTAATCGAGTTCCGTGCCAGTGAAGCTTTCTGGAGAATATTGGAACGTCCATTGCGTTTCTGGATACTTCGCTGCTTGTGCTTTGACAAACTCCGCACCATCGACCGCGATCGCTTTAATGCCGTCGCGATCTAACTGAAAGACCTGTTCGCGCTGCACGGTTGAAGTCGAATTGTACAAATGCATGATCGCGCGCTTTGCACCGGCTAGTGATTCAAATGAGCGGCTGATCAATTCCGGTCGGGCTTGCGTGAGTACTTGCACGGTGACGTCGTCCGGGATCAGCTTGTCCGTGATCAAGCAGCGCACAAAATCGAAGTCCGGTTGTGACGCGGCTGGGAAACCCACCTCGATTTCCTTGAATCCAACCTTGACCAGAAGCTTGAACATTTGCAGTTTCTGCGCCACGTTCATCGGCTCGATCAGCGCCTGATTACCGTCGCGAAGATCGACGCTACACCATTTCGGTGCACGTTCGATCACCTTGTCGGGCCAGGTTCTAGAGGTCAATCCTATCGGTGCATAGGCGGGGTATTTGCGATGGTCGAATCGGTTCATGGCTGTGCTCACTGTGATCGTGTGGTGTTATTTGGCCTAAGTGTGTTTTGTACATAGGCTGGGCTGGAGGCGAATGATAAGCTTGAATGACTAGTGAATGATTGCAAATCAGCTAGTTAAATCGTATATAAGAGCAATAAATCGCTATAGATTGCCTATAGTGTAGGTTTTGTAACTATATTTTTCGGATATCTTATGGCAGAGGTCACCACCACACCCCGACCGCTGAAGCTCGATCGCACTGATCGGCGGATCCTCGCGCTCATGCAAAGCGACGGCCGCATCAGCAATCTAGAGCTAGCCGATAAAATCGGCTTATCGCCGACACCGTGTTCACGACGGGTCAAACGGCTCGAAGAGTCCGGGCTTATTGAACGCCACGTTACCTTGTTAAACCAAGCCGCCCTCGGACTCAACATTACCGCGATGATCTCAATCACCATGGATCGTCACACGCCGGACCGATTCGAAAAATTCGAGCGCGAAGTGGGGCAGTTTCCCGAGGTCGTTGAATGCAGCATTGTGACCGGTCAGGCGGCTGACTATTTACTCAAAGCCGTGTTACCTGACATGACGTTCTACGAAGAATTTCTACTGGGGCGCTTGACTCGCATTGAAGGCGTAACCGGGGTGCACTCAAGCTTTGTATTACGTAAGGTCATTAGCCGAACGGAACTGCCACTCGAGCATATTACTTAAAGGACGAATTCATGCATACCTTGCAGACGCGTTTTACCTCTCTCCTCGGCATCGAACATCCGGTTATGCAAGAAGGTTTAGGACCGTATAAAACCGTGCATTTAGCGGCGGCAGTATCGAACGCGGGGGGACTTGGCACGGTCAGTATTCCGGGTATCAGTGAAGAGCCGGTAGCGGGCGCGGCAAAATTGCGTGGTTATATCGAACAAGCGTGCGAATTAACGGATCGTCCGTTTGCCGTGAACGTGCCAGTCGGTACGGATAAGCACGGTAACGTTCCGCCATTCAGTAAGGCCTACGTGGGCGCAGTGGTTGATGCAGTAAAGGATCCCGACATCGCGCGGCGCTTGCGCGTGATCACGACTTCGGCGGGCGCTGCGTCAGCCTCGCGTAAGTTAATCGACGGTTCCGGATTGCTGCATATTCATAAGGTCGGCGGCACGCGCCATGCGCTGCGTGCTGCGGCAGACGGGGTCGATATGATCATCGCTTCAGGTTACGAAGCGGGTGGCCACACGCATTCGCGTCCCGTACACACCTTCGTGCTTGGCCCGAGCGTCGCGGACGTCGTGGACTGTCCGGTGATTCTTGCTGGTGGCATTAGGGACGGACGCGGACTCGCCGCCGCGCTCGCGCTCGGTGCGGATGCGGTGGCGCTCGGTACGCGCTTTGTTGCGAGTCACGATAATCCAGACTGGCACGGCGCCTACGCGCAACGCATTATCGATGCTGGCGAAGCGGACGACATTGTGTTTCAGGCGCTCTACGGTCCATCGCGCGCATTACCGAGCGACGCGATTGCAGAACTCGCCGCCATCGAGGCCGCGGGCACGATGACGGAAACCGAGTTGACGGCATTCAAAGACGCGCGTCTTATTGCAGCGCAGCGTGACGGCGATATGGTCGGCGGCATATTGCCTGCCGGCCAAATATCCGGCGCCATTGTCGATCTCATTCACGTCGCGGAGTTTATTCCTGGAATAGTCTTAGAGGCAATCAAGGTGCTCGATCGCTTAAGCAAACTTAAAACCGTCTGATAACGACTGTCGTTTATCAAAAAGCATAACTAGACGTCGGCAACCAATGCGCTGTAGGCTTTCGAACTCGAACCTGTCAACCACAGTTGCCGATCCGATAGTCAGTGATGCGGCCCAACCGAACGGGAGAATCTTAATGCCCACATTTGATCGAATTATTTCTGGTGGCACCATCGTTGATGGTAAAGGTCACGCGCCTTATACGGCCGACATCGGCATTAAAGATGGACGCATTGCGGCGATCGGCACGAGTCTTGGCAGCGCCAGTGAGACGGTCAATGCGGACGGCTTAACCGTCACGCCAGGTTGGGTGGATATTCACACGCACTACGATGCGCAGGTCACCTGGGATCCAGAATTATTGCAATCAAGTTTGCACGGCGTGACCTCCGCGGTACTCGGTAATTGCGGTGTGGGTTTTGCGCCAGCGAAGCCGGAACGACATGATTGGTTAATTAACTTGATGGAAGGGGTCGAAGACATCCCAGGTATTTCCTTGAAAGCCGGCATGGATTGGCGTTGGGAAAGTTTTCCTGAGTACATTGATTCGCTAGATACGATGGATCGCGCGATCGACATCGGCACGCAAATGAGTCACGGGGCCTTGCGTACGTATGTGATGGGCCAACGCGGTGCCGATAACGAAGAGGCAAACGCGGATGACATCGGGCAGATGGCGGCGCTCATCAGAGAAGGCATGGACGCCGGCGCGCTCGGCTTTTCAACGTCGCGAACGGAAATTCACATCGACATCGATGGTGTGCCAGTACCCGGCACGTTTGCGGGTGCGAATGAGCTGATTCCCTTAGCGCGCGCGGTACGCGAAAGCGGCCATGGTTTAATGGAGATGGTGTTGTCCGGAGTAGGTGGCGAGAACTGTGAGGCGCTCGATCGCGAAATGGCGCTGGTGCGCGAAGTCGCTGAAGGATCCAACTGCCCGATGATGTATCTGCAAGTCCAACATAACGCCGACGCAGAGCAGTGGCGTAGCCAACTTGCCGTCTGCGAAGACGCAGCCCGCGCGGGTTACAAAATCACGCCGCAAGTTCCTGGCCGTCCGATTTCAATCTTATTCTCAATGGCTGGCGAGCACCCGTGGCGGTTCATGCCCAGCTTTGCGGAGATCGCGAACCTACCGCCAGCAGAACGATTCAGACGCTTAGCCGATCCGGCGATGCGCGCGCGCTTGCTGGCCGAAGAAGATCCGAACACCACGGGATTTTCGATGTTCTACAAAAATCCCACGATGTGGGAGATGACCTACCAGGGTGGCGATCCGATCAATTACACACCGGATCCCGCTTTGAGCATTGCACAAATTGCCAAGCGCGAGGGTCGTCCTCCTCAAGAAGTAGCCTATGATTTGATGCTTGAAGATGGCGGTAATGCATTTTTAATGCACACGGTCACGGGCTACGCGAACGGCAATCTCGATGCCGTCTACGAAATGCTTCTGCATCCCTTATCGGTGTTTGGTTTAAGCGATGCTGGCGCGCATTGCCGCTTAATTTGTGATGGCGGCGTGCACACCTACATGTTGACGCAGTGGGTACGTGAATTCGGCAAAGACCACCCGCAGCACTTACCCATAGAACTTATTGTTAAGAAACTGACGGGCGACAATGCGCGGCTCTACGGTTTAACCGATCGCGGCATTCTCGAACCCGGTCGCAGAGCGGATATCAATTTAATCGACATGTCACGCCTGCAATCCTTAACCCCGAAAATGGTCTACGACTTACCGGCTGATCAGCCGCGCTTACTCGGCGGTGCGACGGGTTACGTCGGCACGTACTGCCATGGTGAATTGATCCAGGCGAATGGCGAAATGACCGGCGCACGGCCAGGTCGGGTGATCCGCGCGACGTAAATCTTAGCGAGGCATGACACGAGTGCGAAGGGTGATCGTGCCTTCGCACTCGCTTTCGAACTTGATCTATCGCTCGTATCCCTGTCTGCGAGGTGGTTCGCTAGCGAACGAATTCAATACCGAAGTTGCCGAGATCGACATGCGCCTTCGGCGGCATCGCTTGACTGCGTTCCCATAATTCTGCCGGGTCGGCATTCGCCGTGAGCTCTTTCAAGCGAGGATAAACTTCCTTGCTGTAGAGCTTCATCGATTTCACCGCATCTTTATCCGACAGGAATCCGGCATGTCCCATGATCAACATATGACCGAAACCGCCTGAGTATTCCCACAAATCTTTGATCTGCTCGAACACTTGATCAGGCGTTCCAGCAAACACATTACCCACCGCCATTTGTTCGTTTAATTTCGGCTGGGTCGGCACACCTGATCGGGTGACCCCGTTCATTACTTGCGCCGAAATCTGTGGCGAGTGATAACCCGGCGGATTAGAGAATTCGGGTGGTACCTTATTCGATTCCATGTACCACATGAGCTTCTTCGCGCCTTCGGCGGCTTCGCGCTCATTCTCGCCGACGTAACAAAGACCGAGATAGGCGAGACGATCAAGCGGTGCGTGGCTGCCGTGCGTGTCGAGATAAGCTTGTCGATAGCCGTCATAGATGTTGCGAATTTGCGGATAGCCGGCCAGAAACACGGCGCCGATGTGCTTATGTTCAGCCACCTTAACGCTGCTTGCGGCACTGCCCATCGTCACCCACACGGGCGGGTGCGGTTGTTGGTACGGCCGTGGCCAAATATTCACTTGCCGATGATGGTACCAACGACCCTCGAAATTAAACGGGCCGTCGTGCGTGGTCCATGCTTTGAGAATGAGATCGTGCGCTTCCCATAATCGCTCGGCGCCGCGGTAGGGCAAAATATTTGCCGCCGCCGCCTCATAGGGCACGCTGCGCACGAAGCCGCATTCCAATCGCCCTTTCGAAATAACATCGATTAACGCCATCTCCTCGGCGACCCTCACAGGCTGGCTTCGGTTTGGTAATGGATTGCCAAGAATGAGCAAGCGCGCAGTGCTTGTTACGCGCGCCAGAATACCGAGCATGATCGGCCCAGCGGGGATCATGCAAGTCGCGGTTTGGTGGTGCTCGTTCAACATAATTCCGAGCCCGGTCTCTTCGCAAGCACACCACAGATCGAGGTATCGGTTGTATAAGTCACTCGCGATTTCCGGATCGCAATTAATATTTGGCAAACTCACTCGAATCGATCGATAAGAGCTTTCCTCGGGTAAGTGCGGGTAACAGTTCTCGGTAAACCACCAAGTCTTCATCGTCCACTCTCTTTGCCCGTGAGGGCGAGCACGGCATCGACAAATTGTTCGGCCTGTTCAATTTGCGGTGAATGACCGGCGCGCTCGATAACGGTCATTGTCGCTCCTGAGATCATGGCGCAAAACGCGCGACCATAGTCGAGCGTGACGAGTCCATCGCTTGCACCCCACACGAAATGTGTCGGTATTTTGATGCGATGGAGGCGTCCGGGAAGTTTCGGGTTGTGCATATAAGGTTCCCAGGTATAAACCCCAAGCGCGATGCGATTCGCTGCAATAATTTGCAGTTGCTCGTCGGGTAACTTCGTTACGTCGACGGCCAGGCTCGGGTCGTGATACATGATCTCGGCGAGCTGCTCACTCGATATCGCAAACACATCAGCGATGTCACGATCCTCGCGACCGCCAATTTTTACGCCGACCGAGCTGACCAAGATCAAGCGTGATAATCGCTCGGTGGTCATCGTCGCGAGTTCTGCGGCCGTCCAGCCGCCCATCGAAAATCCAAGCAAAATGACATCGCGAAGATCGAGTTCCTCGAGCAGATCGAGATACAGAAAAACTAAGTCGTCGATGCGATCGAAATGATCAGGAATTTTGCGCCCACCAAATCCTGGATGAGTCGGCGCAATGACGTCGAAATGTTGCGTGAGCTGATCGAAAAATGGCTGCTTGCCAGCCGGACCGCCACCACCATGCAGCAGTAGCATGGGTTGACCCGTGCCTCGACGTGCGACGTCGATTTCAATGCCTTGCAACTGCATACCAAATTCCTGTCTTTAGCATCTTAAACGACATGCGCTAAGCACGGCGGTTACGCGAACTTTAGATCAAGCGCGGTTAAGGATGACAAGCGCGTCTATTCTAAACGCTGTTCGCGATAATCCGATCCCGAACCAGCCGGCGTTGCTCCATTCGATTGACTACCAGTAAACCACCGACCACTAGCGATCCGCCAATCAATAGGGGCGGAGCCGGGATCTCTCCGATCGTGAGTACCGCTAAGGCGACGCCAAATACTGGCACGAGGTTGATGTATACAGCGGCGTTCAGCGCGCCTAATTGTTGCACACCTTCGTAGTACCACAAGAACCCCACGCCAATAGACAAAAAACCCTGCAGCGCGAGCAAACCGACGATCCCCGGATCCGAAAGCAAAGCGATACTCGCATCGAGATTCGTGAATATCCACGGCAGCATTAACACGCCACCTGCTAGACAAGAGTAGGCGGTGACTGTCGAGGCAGGATAACGTTCGAGCAGTGGCCGCGCGAGGATGGTATAGACTGCCCAGGCGATGACCGCGACGATAAACAGCGATTCTCCGTAGCCTAATGTTGCGCTCAGAACGTTTATCAGTTCACCGTGCGTGATGACAACCACCGCACCGATGAAACTGATCCCCACGCCAACGACCGACCAAGAACCCAGGGTGCGACGGAAAATTAGATAGTCGAGCACCATCACCACCACTGGAATCGCCCCGTTTATAACGGCGCCCGTTTGGGCTTGTGTGTGTTCGAGTGCTTCAAACAGCAGGAAGTTGTGCAAACAAAGACAACAAATGCCGAGCACGATCAATTGGCTGATGAGTGCTGGACTGAGCTTTATCCGCATTTCAGATCGACTGCGTGCCACCAGGATTAAGAACACGAACGCGACTAGCGCACGTACGGCAACAATCGCTTGTGGCGCCTCATAGCTAGCGAGATATCTGCCGAACGGGTACGACGTCGCCCACAGGACGCCCATCGCGACAAGTTTGAGATGAATATTAATGCGGCTTGACGATCAGCGACGAATCGCGCCGCAGATTCCAATCATTCAGGGTCGACACCCAACGCGACGAGAAATCTCGAGACCATGTTGTAGGCGGCGACGACCCCGACGATCTCGACTAATTGTTGTTCGTTGGCAAGTTGGGATCGGATCATGGCGAAGGTTTCGTCCGACACTTTTACCGAGCGCGTCATTTCGAGCGTTAACTTCAAAGTCGCACGTTCCACGCTAGAGAACAATTGTTGATCAACCACGGCAGCCTCTGGACTGCGCAGTGCAGCTAACTGCGCTTCGTTACCGCCTGCGGAGAGAAACACCGGCGCATGGTGTATGAATTCGTAATCTGCTTCATTTAAAACTGCAACAAAGCAAATGGCGAGTTCACCGAGCTTTTTACTTACTTCGAGTTCGCCGCGCACTGCAGGCAGAAACCCATGCCATCCGCGCGCTAACGGCGCGCTGTGTAACAGCATGCGATCGAGATTGTAAAGTTGGCCACCACGACGTTTGCGAATTGAATCTGCGAGTCCTTGTGCATCGGTCATATCAGAAGCTTGATAAGGTATCCGACTCATAGTTGAATATTTCCAATAAATAAAATGATGGCGACGCGCTATGCTTTAAGCGTGCCGTTGGTGGTTCGTAGCAATACTAAAATTCCACCGGCACCGCTTCAAACCCAAGCACGAACGTACCATAGCGTTTTACCGGCATACCAGCGCCAGCCTTTTTCAATTTAGGCAGACGTCGCAACATTTCCTCTAACATCACCCTGATCTCGAGTCGCGCGAGATGCGCGCCGAGACAGTGATGGGGCCCAAAACCGCCAAAGCTCAAATGTCGATTCGGCTGACGTGAAATATCAAAAATATCTGGATCCTCAAAGATCGATTCATCACGATTGCCGGATTCGTATAACAGAATCAATCGCTCACCCGCGCTAAGTGCCTGTCCACCTAACTGCGTGTCAGAGACGACCGTGCGCGCCAGGGTTTTCACCGGCGTTACCCAGCGCAGCATTTCTTCGATCGCAATCGGTATGCGGCTGAAATCGTCGGTTAATGCGCTTAGCTGCGCCGGGTTTTCGAGTAATGCGACGACGCCGCCTGTGATGACATGGCGCGTGGTTTCATCGCCGCCGACGAGTAGCAGCAAGGCTTCGTGAATTTTGTCCTTATGCCCCAGCGCTGTACCACCCACTTTGGCATTGACGATGGCGCTCAACAGATCATCGCCAGGCTCTCGTTCGCGGCGTTCGAACCAAGCCGTGATGTAAGCTTCGAATTCTTTGGCAGCAGCTAGCACTTTCGTCTCAAACTCCGCTGGCATGTTCGCAAACCCTGTCGCAATCAGATCAGACCAGTGCACTAGCTTTGCGTAGTCGTCGGCAGGCAGATCCATCATCCGACCGATCACGCGCATCGGTAGCGGCAAGGCGAGGTCGGCGACGAGATCGCAGTGCCCCTGGGCTGTTACGGACTCGATGAGTTCAATCGCGGTCTTGCGCACGTATTGCTCGTAACGCGCGACCCCGCTCGGCGAGAATTGTGCGCGATTGATCGCGCGCCGCTCGGCGTGCTCGCGGCCATCGCTGTTGATCATTGATGGAACAGGCGGAGCATCCGGGCGCGAACCGCCAGCTGAACTGAATAGTTTGTGTTGGTTAGAAACGTAGCGGATGTCCGTATAGCGCGTGACACCCCAAACGCCGACTCCGCCGTAGATTGGCGCCGATGCATCCCAGTAAACCGGCGCCTCGGCGCGCATCCATCGATAGCGTTCGTGCGGATCACGGTGAAATTCCGGATCCAAAATATGAATGCCGTCACCTAGGGGGTGCGATCGTTTTTCGTTTACTGTGCGGGTCACGGTGCGGTGCGCAGCGCTAGCAGTAATGGCGACATTGAAAAATGTTCGCGCGATATCAACGAGAGCACCCGCCGCCGTCTATCGTAATAATCGTGCCCGTCGTATTAGCTGAGCGATCCGATGCGAGAAACGCGACCATATCAGCGATGTGTTCGGGTTGACCTGGGGGAAAGTCCGGATCGAGTAATTCTCGCCAGCGTTCAGGATCGCCGAATTTCAGATCGGCTTGGGTTCGTTGCATGGTAACGAGTCGTTCGGTTTCGATCATGCCAGGATTAATGCCAACCACGCGAATTCCGTCTTGCGTACTGCGGCCACCGAGGGCTCGCGTTAAACCCATTAGCGCCGCGTTGCCACCCGCACCCGCCGCGTAGTAGGTCATCGGACGTTCGCCGCCGGTGCCGATGATGTTGATGATCACACCGCAACGGCCGCGCATATTCGCGTAAGTCGCGCGACACATGTTGATGTAGCCAAACACTTTTAAGTCCCATGCTGCGCGCCACGTTTGCTCATCTACTGACTCAATCGTGCCGGCCGGGATCGCGCCGGCGTTGTTCACTAAGATATCGATATTTGGATTGTCACGGCACAGTTGCGTGACGTTGTCGCTGACGCTTAAATCGAGCGCGCTAATTTTCACCTTAGCCATGCTAGCTGCGCGAATGCCGGCCGCGGCGTCTTCAAGATCGCGCGCGCTGCGTGCGACTAAATGCACGTCGCAGCCTTCCAGCGCGAGGGCCATGGCAGTGGCCCGACCGATACCTTTTGAGGCGCCGGTGATTAAGGCAGTTTTACCTTGCAGTCCAAGATCCATAATGAGTGCCTATTAGTTCAGTCGAATCAGGAGAGGATTATGTCAGACAACGACGAGCGACTTAACGAAATATCGAGAAGCTGATAAACGAACGACCCGGTTGTTGTTCCCTGAGTCTTGATTTCGCAGACGCTAGGCGTTCGCAGGCGCCACAGCGTCGCCGCAAAGACGTTCTGGCCCAACGTGTTGTAGGATTGCGAACGGCGCTAAGCGTTAATCAAGAGGAAGCTAGTGATGGCCCAGATTGAAGGACACTGCAGTAGTCAGTTTGAAGAATTGAAATCCGTGTTCGCGGCGAGTCTCGACAGCGGCGCCGATCTTGGCGGCTCCGTTGCCATCGCGCACCGTGGCGAGGTGGTCGTCGATATCTGGGGAGGGTACTTCGATGCGCAAGGCACCGTCGCGTGGCGCAGCGACACCATAACGAATGTCTTTTCATCAACGAAAACAATGGCGTCGCTCTGCGCATTAGTATTGCATGACCGTGGTGAACTCGATGTCGACTCGCCAGTCGCGCATTATTGGCCGGAATTCTCCGCCGCAGGCAAAGCGGACATCCCCGTACGTTATCTCTTGGCCCACACTGCCGGACTCGCTGGCTGGGAGCAAGCGATGACAGTGGAAGATTTGTACGACTGGGATAAGTGTACGCAGGGCTTGGCTCGGCAAGCGCCATGGTGGAAGCCAGGCAGCGCGTCCGGGTATCACGCTTTCACGCAAGGTTATCTCGTTGGTGAAGTCGTCAAACGGATCACCGGACGTACGCTCGGCCAGTTTTTCGCTGATGAGATCGCTGGTCCGCTGGGCGCGGATTTCTTTATCGGCTTACCTGTTGAACACGACGCCAGAGTCTCACTCGTGATCCCGCCAGAGGGCGCCTTGCCCGTGTCTAACAACCACGACTCGCCGTCTTATAAAACATTCATGAACCCACCGCTTGATGCCCGCTTCGCACACACGGCGGCTTGGCGGCGTGCGGAAATTCCCGCCGCGAACGGCCACGGCAACGCGCGCTCCGCAATGCTCTCACAAGCTGCCGTTTCGCACGGCGGCGAATTCAACGGGGTTAAGCTATTGTCGCCGAAAACGATCGATCGCATCTTTGATGAACAAGCGACGGGCAAAGATATCGTGCTTGGGATCCCGCTGCGATTCGGGATCGGCTACGGTTTGCCAAGTGACGCTGTGCCATTTATATCTAACCCTGATCAACGCATCTGTTTTTGGGGTGGCTGGGGTGGCTCACTAGTGATTAACGATCTGGATAACGAACTTACATTCGCTTACATGATGAACAAGATGGGCGAAGGGACCGTGGGTGATGCGCGTGGTGCTGCGCTCATAGACGCGATGTATCGCGCGCTCGCGACGTAGCGAAAGCTAGCACCCACCCTGCGTTGTTAGCTTACTAATGGCTTGTAATTAATCAGGAGGTCGTCGAACAGTGGAAGAATCTAGACTCCCGGAACCGGAATTCATCGCGACTTATTGGACTCATGCGGGCAAAGTCGTGCCGCTGGGTGCGCCGGAAGATGAAGCGAGCCCACATGATTTCCGTCTCAGGGTTGAAGCGGCAGGTCGTGCGGGTTACCGCGGATTTGGCTTAATGCATTCCGACCTCATGAAGACTCGTCAGCAATACAGTTTCACCGACATGAAAACTATCCTGAACGACAACGGACTCGTGCATATCGAGTTCGAGTTTGTGGTCGGTTGGCTAGAAGACGGTGCTGGCGCCGCGGCTGGCGAACAGGTGATGAATGATCTACTCGAAGCGGCATCCGCGTTGAACGGACGACACATTAAAGTTGGCCCAGATATGGCCGGCAAACCCTGGCCGTTGCCGCATATGATCGAACGCTTCACGGGATTATGCGACCGCGCGCAAGAAGTCGGCACCGCTATTAGTATTGAGATCATGCCGTGGAGCAACATCGCAACGGTCGCTGATGGTGTTGCGCTGGTTGAAGGCGCTGGCTGCGCGAACGGTGGCTTGTTAATCGACATTTGGCATATCGCGCGAGCGAATATTCCATACGCTGAAGTCGCCGCCATCCCCGCTGGGCTCATCCACCACGTCGAGCTTAATGACGCGCGCAAGGAAGTCGTCGGCACCTTGATTGAAGATACCCTCGATCGACGTCTTCATTGTGGATTTGGTGACTTCGACGTGCCGCGATTTATCGCTGCGTTAGATGAGCAAGGTTACGCAGGACCGGTTGGCATTGAAATTATTTCTGTCATCGAGCGCGAACGTCCGTTTAGCGATGTTCTAAACGATGCCATATCAGCCGCGAAACGGCAGTACCTATTGAGCAGGGGTTGAGGTGTGTCAACGGGCCGGTATTTTACCCAGCGACTATGCCAGAGTCTGATCGCTAGTCGCTGCGCGCGTGAACCACGCCACGCGCACATCGCGGCGCTTATCGTTATCCGGCGCTCGCAGCAGGGATGGCTTCGGGTACTGGCGTGGCCTTCGCGTTTGGCTCATAAGACGCCGTTCTTAAGATCCGTCCGGGCAGTTCGCCGGTGCATTCGTCATTTTCAAACGTGGCGACCCCGTTTACGATAATCGCGCGATAGCCCACCGCTTTTTGAATTAATCGCTTGCCACCTGCAATGATGTCTTCATAGACTGGTTCTTCCGGGGTGACAGCCAGGTTGTCGAGATCGTAGACGACGATGTCAGCCGGCATTCCGACTTGCAACGTGCCAATACCGTCGAGTCCGATGGACGCCGCAGACATATACGACAAACGCCAATGGGCTTCTTCTAAGGACATGACTTTTTTGTCGCGCACCCATTTGCTCAGCAGCACGGTTGGATATTTACCGAGACACAAGAACTGTGTATGTGCGCCACCATCTGATAGGCCAGGTATGACTAACGGATGGCTCACGATCTCGGCTACTGCATCGTCTTCCGTATTGTTTAGGTCCTC
>JAQCEL010000003.1 GCA_027618655.1 Pseudomonadota bacterium
CGGCTGTGTTTCGCGCGACAAAACTGATCTTGAAGACTATGTCGCCTCGGTGCTAGCGCGTCCGGGTGGCAGGATCGACCCGCTACCGCCGATAAAACCCTACGAGGCGTATTTATATCAATCGGGCGAACTTGGCTTGAGAAATCCGTTCCGGTCTTTCTTCGATATCGAACGGGCGAAACAGAAACTTGAACCGAATGAAACGGACGAAGGGCAAAAAGCACTGCTTACCGAGATGCTGACTCATAACGCGGAAGAACTAGAAAAGACGGAGCTGGATTCGCTGCGTATGGTCGGGATTCTAGAGAACAACGACGAATTGTGGGGAATTATCCGCGATGTCGGAGGCGCCGTGCATCGAGTGCAGATAGGCAACTACATAGGTACGAATTTTGGAAAAATTCTGAATATCCAGGAGGACAAGATCGACCTCCGCGAAATTATCAAGGACTCGCAAGGACGTTGGGAAGAACGTCCCGCATCCTTAGCTTTATCTGAGGAATAACCCAAAGAAGGGGTGTACGAAAATGGTGATTGCCATGTTATCTCAAAATCATATTGTTGATGTTGGAGCCCGGGCGCTTGGCGAACGCACTCAGTGTTCTCGCCTCGCGCGAACGGTGCTTACGATTTGCGCTACGCTACTAATGACCTGCGCGTCTGCCGTAACATTGGACAATATTAGCTACACGTCTCTACCTGGCGACCGGGTGCAGCTGCGTCTGCAACTATCGGAACCGGCTAGTGCCGAGCCGCTCAGTTTCACCATTGATAATCCGGCTCGGATCGCGATAGATTTTCCGCAAACGGCGTTAAATGTGACTGACAAATCTCAGAATATTGGGATCGGGAATGCCGAGAGCATCACGGCGGTCGAAGCGGACGGACGCACGCGAGTCGTCGTGAATCTTGTAGACATGGTTCCGTACGATATAAAAACCGATGGCAACATCGTCACGCTAACGCTTGAGGGTGGTGCCGCGGACATCGGCGGGGACATGGTGAGCGAAACGGCGACGTTGCCAGGAACGGCGACGAACGCCAGCATCAAAGATATTGATTTCCGGCGTGGGGCAGGCGGCGAAGCGCAAGTCGTGGTCGATTTGTCGAATCCTGATGTCGGAATAAACATTCGCGAGCAAGGTAAAAATATAATCGTTGATTTCGTAGATACACGCTTGCCTGACGAATTAGACCGGCGTCTGGACGTGCTCGACTTCGCGACCCCGGCGAAAGAAGTAGACACGTTTACCCATGGTAATGGCACGCGCATGGTAATTACGCCGCAGGGTCTCTATGAGCACCTTGCGTATCAATCTGAGAATGTCTTCACAATTGAGCTAAAGCCTTTAACGGCAGCCGAAGAGGAGCAACTAAAGAAGGATAAATTCGGTTACACCGGCGAACGCTTGTCCTTGAATTTTCAGAACATCGAAGTACGCGCAGTACTGCAATTGATTGCGGATTTCAGCGAATTCAATCTCGTTGTGAGTGACACTGTTGGCGGTAACGTTACCTTACGGCTAAAAAATGTACCTTGGGACCAAGCCATGGACATTATTCTGAAATCGAAAGGTTTAGGAATGCGCCAAATCGGCAATGTCGTCATGGTCGCGCCACAAGAAGAAATTGCAGCACGCGAGAAGTTAGAGCTTGAAGCGCAGCAGCAAATTCAGGAGCTCGCGCCGCTTCGTACGGAATTCGTCCAAGTGAATTACGCAAAAGCGGCGGAAATCGCCGCGTTGATTAAGGCCAAAGAGAACAATCTGTTGTCGGAGCGTGGCAATGTAACGGTCGATGTCCGCACCAATACGCTCTTAGTGCAGGACACTGCAGACCAATTGACGATCATTCGAAGCGTCGTACAGGCACTAGATGTGCCGGTTCGACAAGTCCTAATAGAGTCTCGCATTGTTATCGCGAACGAAGATTTCAGTAAAGAATTGGGCGTCCGATTCGGTTACAGTCATTTGAATGACCAAAAGAATCTCCGCTTGACAGGCGCAGGGGGCACGAAATCCGATTTCGTTAGTGCCATTGGTGGTGCTATTCCAGGCGACATCGATTATGGCTCCACCACTGCATTTCATACCGACGGTTTGGAAAACTATATTGTCGACTTAGGGGTCGCGGGACCCGCCGCAGCTTTTAAATGGTCGATAGGACGGATCGGCAGCTACTTATTGCAACTCGAATTATCAGCCTTACAAGCAGAAGGCCGCGGCGACGTGGTATCGAGCCCAAGAGTCATAACCGCCAACCAGAAAGAGGCCATCATTGAATCGGGCGCGGAGATACCGTACCAAGAGGCGTCTTCAAGCGGAGCAACTGCGGTATCCTTTAAGAAAGCGGTACTAAGCCTTAAGGTGACCCCACAAATTACTCCGGACGATAGTATCATCATGGATCTGGCGATTAATAAGGACTCAATTGGGGAGATATTCAACAATATTCCAAGTATCGATACGAACGAAGTTTCGACCCAAGTCCTAGTCGCGAACGGGGAAACCGTTGTATTAGGTGGCATCTTTGAATCCGATAACCGAAACGACATTACCAGTGTTCCGTTTTTTGGTGAACTCCCATACCTCGGACGGTTATTCAAACGTAAATCGGAGAATAGCTCTAAGCAGGAATTGCTGATTTTCGTTACCCCGAAGATCCTCAAAGATTCATTGTCGATTTCATCGCGATAGCAAGAAGCCAGAGAAACTGAAAAGCGCGGAGCCGATGCTCCGCGTTTTTTTGCGCATCAGCCAACAACGAGCTGCAACAATCCTGTGACGGGTAGTAGAATCGCAACTCCGTATTTAATGATTGTCAGCCATTGAGATTTGTTTCAGTTGACAAACGTTTCGAACGGCTTGCTTCGGCACGGAAACTTTCACTCACGTCTCAGCAGAGTCAGCTTGGTTGATGGCACAATTACGCATATTTCTTATAGGTCCTATGGGCGCAGGGAAAACGACGATTGGGCGTCGGCTCGCGAAAAGCTTGCGTAAGAATTTTGTCGACGCGGATCAAGAATTGGAACGAAGAACGGGTGCCTCGGTGGCGCTCATTTTCGACGTAGAAGGAGAAGCCGGATTTCGCGAACGCGAGAAGCGAATCATCGATGAGTTGACTCAGCTAGATAACATAGTGCTTGCTACGGGCGGCGGAGCGATCCTCGACGTGGATAATCGCAAGGCATTATCGGAACGCGGCTTTGTGATCTATCTACATGCGTTAGTGGAGGAACTAGTCGAACGTACACGGCACGATTCGAATCGACCGTTGCTGAATACCGATAATCCGGTCGCTAAAATGCGGGATATTCTGGAGCAGCGAGATGCGCTTTATCGAAGCATCGCAGACCTCGTGATCGACACAGGTACTGTTGGTTTAACAGATGTTGTAAGAGAAATTCGGATGGCTTGTAAATGACAATAGTTCAAGTCGAGCTTGGTCCGCGCTCGTACCCGATTTTCATCGGTAGTGGACTTCTAGCTGACCGATCCATGCTTGCTTCACAGATTGAATCACGTCAGATAATGATCGTCTCCAATACGACCGTAGCGCCGCTTTATATAGGCCTTGTCGAAGAAGCACTTGAAGGGCGATCGGTACACAGCGTAATCCTTCCTGACGGAGAAGAATTTAAAACCTTAGAGAGCTTCGAAAAAATAATTTCGGCGCTACTTGAACAGCACTTTGATCGCAGCTGCACCTTGCTCGCACTGGGCGGCGGGGTCATCGGCGATCTCGCAGGTTACGCCGCAGCCAGTTATCAACGCGGCGTTAAATTCGTGCAGATACCTACCACCTTGCTAGCGCAAGTTGATTCTTCAGTGGGTGGTAAAACGGCGGTTAACCATCCGCTCGGCAAGAACATGATCGGTTCTTTTCATCAGCCGACCTGCGTGATCGCGGATCTCGCTACTCTAAACACGTTGCCACAAAGAGAATTGCGCGCCGGCTTAGCAGAAATCATTAAGTATGGATTGATTGATGACCCGGAGTTCTTTGTGTGGCTAGAGAAGCACCTCGAGGATCTGCTCTTACTTGATAAGGATTGCCTAGAACACGCCATACGCCAGTCGTGCCAGAATAAGGCTAACATCGTGGCAACAGATGAGCTTGAATCAGGTATTCGCGCCCTGCTCAATCTCGGTCATACGTTCGGGCATGGTCTTGAAAACGTTCTAGGATACGGACGATGGCTGCATGGTGAAGCAGTTGCTTGTGGAATGAGTATGGCTGCCGATTTGTCCACCCGTATGGGTTTAATGCACGAAGGCGATTATGCGCGAGTCGTATCGCTTATTAGCCGCGCTGGACTGCCCATCGCGCCGCCGGAAAACGTCGATCCAATGAGCCTAGAAAACGCGATGAAAATCGACAAGAAGAATCGAGGTGGGCGCATTCGACTCGTTTTACTTCGATCGATAGGCGATGCCTTTCTTTGTGACGACTACCCGACAACCGATTTCCGGAACGTGTTGCGTAATTCCAAAGGCGCAGTTACTAATTGAATCGATCAATACGCAACGAGTTATCACGAGATCACCTCGCGCCTTACGCAGTGAGCGAAGAAACGTGCCGGGGTCGCGAGCATGTTGAAGCTGCGCCGACGTTTCGGTCACCATTTCAGCGCGATCGCGATCGGATAGTTCACAGCTCCGCTTTTCGCCGGCTAGAGTACAAGACGCAAGTCTTCGTGAATCACGAAGGTGATATGTTCCGAACGCGACTTACCCATACGCTCGAAGTAGCGCAAATCGCGCGTACCGTCGCGCGCGCGCTTAACTTGAACGAAGATCTAACCGAAACAATTGCCCTCGCACATGATCTTGGTCACGCACCGTTCGGACACGCAGGCCAAACGGCATTGAATAAGTGTATGCAGAAATTCGGAGGGTTTGAACATAATCGACAATCGCTTCGCATTGTTCAGTATTTAGAAGATCGCTATCTCGCATTTAGAGGGCTAAATCTATTATTCGAATCGCGCGAGGGGATTCTAAAACACTGTAACGCTGACCAAGCGCGAAGCTTGGGCGCGCTCGGACATCGCTTTATCGCGCGTCATCAACCTTCGCTTGAAGCTCAACTGGCCAACATTGCCGATGAAATTGCCTACAATCACCATGATATCGACGACGGTATGCGGGCGAATTTGTTGCATATCAGATTGATGCTCGATTCCCCATTGTTCGCGAGGTTTCATAAGTCCACGGTCCAAAAGTGGCCGCAGGCACCATCCAAGCAGCTATTACACAGCGTCATACGAGCAATGATGAATTACTTCATCACTGATTTAATCCAATCGACACAAGCCCGCTTAGCGCAAATAGTGCCGAGACACCCAGACGAAATTCGATCGCTGGAGGAGCCCCTTGTAGATTTCAGTCCTCAGGTGCGCGCGGAACATCTGCAACTAAAGCGGATACTCCGGACGCAGCTCTACCATCACGATCGAGTTCTCGAAAACGCAGATCGTGCGCAAATTGTCGTCGAGGAATTATTTAATAATTTTTTCTTTGACCCGAACTTTATCGAACCTGCAGACACATCGGATCTTGACCCAAGTTCGGGTTGTCGCGCTCAACTGGTTGCAGACTATGTCGCCGGCATGACCGACCGATTTGCCCTATCCGAGCACAAACGAATTTTCCGCACTGACAAGCACGCAAATTCGGCGTAAATAAGCATCAACATGAGCGCAAACTCTAATTCGATCTCGCAAAGGCAGGCGTCAGCAGGAAGCATCGACCCCTTCGTCCACTCGAGCGGCTCGAAGTATTACTTTCCAAACGCCGCACTACGCCAGCGCATCGAACTAGTGCGACACCTCGTTGAATTCGGTCGCCAAATTATCGTTCTGTCGGGGCCCTCCGGATCCGGGAAATCTGCGATGCTCGCAGAGGTTTGCGCTGCAGATTTTCGAAATTTGCGCTTGTTGCAGTTCGTCGCGGGTCCGTCACTTAACTACGTGACCTTATTGGAGAAGATCTCTGATGAACTTGGGATCACCGATGAGGAGTCTGGCGCTGTAACGATCGAGGCGATTCGAAAGTCTATTACTTCGGCTAGTGCCCGTGGCGAACTGACTTTGCTGACCATCGACGACGCACACAATTTGCCGGCCGATACACCCGCAGTTCTCGCCGAGTTAGCCCACAGCAGTGACGAGGCGGCGGAGTTAAAAATAATTTTGGCGGCCGACCCTGCTGTCTCTCCGCTGATTGAGCTGCTGCAAGGAGAAACACGCCGACAAACGCTCGTTCACGTCGTCGATGTTCCTCGATTTAACATCGAGCAGATGTCTGATCTGATCAAGCATCGCTGGAACGTCGCCAATGGACCAGGTGAAATTCCATTAAGCAGGGCAGAATTCGCTCAAATATATCAGCAATCTAACGGTGTCCCTGGGAAAGCTATTGTGCTCGCTCGTCAGATCGAAATACTAAACGCGAATGCGGAGCGTAAGAGTCCGGATCCTGCGTTACGCTATTTAGCGATCGGTGGCGCGCTGATTGTAGTATTTCTGTTATTTGCGTTTTTTAACGCTGACAATCCAACGGAAACCCAAGATACTCAGATGGACCTTGAGCTACCTAGCGAGCAGAAGATCGCGCCAACAAACCTTATCCCACTGCCCCTGCCGACATCCGAGAATTCCCGGGAAATCAAAGCAGAAGCGACTTTAGCCCCTCTGCTTCCGATCGCTGTCGACACTGAGTTACCCGAGGTAACGGGAGCGACGATTACTCCGCAACCCGCAGAACGCGAAACAGAGCCACTTAGTCAAATAGTTGTAGAACGCGTACCTGATCCCATCCCCCTAGCCGTCCCAAGCACGCCACCCGCGATCGCGAATCCAGCTACGCGCGAGTCGCAACCACCCTCGGACACCAAGATAAAACAAGAGTACTCCATCGAATGGCTCCGCAGTCGACCGAGGACTGGTTATGTCTTACAACTATTTGGCGTTCGTGACCGAGCCGCAGCCAAAGCATTCATCAAAAATCGTGACATCGGCAAACACAGCGACGTCTTAGTCACTGAGCTTTCAGGTCAACCGTGGTACGTCGTTGTTTACAAGTATTATCCGGACCGCGACTCTGCCCAAGGAGCGATTACCAAGTTACCCCCGAATTTGGCCGGCACTAAGCCTTGGGCGCGCCCTATAGAAAGCCTCCGCTAACGACCAAATCTCGTCGGTTCGTCGATCCATAATTACCGATTTATCAATTATTTAATTGATCAAACGCGATCGCGCTAGCGACGCTTTTGGTGTTCCGCGAGCGGTCAATTTAGATGACACTCGGTTTCGCGTAGAGGTATAATCGGCGTCCTTTTTTTTCAAGCTATCAGAAACCTGAGCAGTAAGCTTCAGCGAGGCAAAAAAACCGCATGTCTGACCTTCGACCACACTTTCCGCAACCGGGGCGACCTGAGGCCGGGTTGTATAACGCTGCCTACGAGCACGATTCGTGTGGCGTTGGATTTGTTGTCGATATGCACGGCCGAAAATCGCACGACATCATTCAGCACGCGCTCACGGTACTGAAAAACCTATTACACAGAGGCGCTTGTGGTGCCGAAGAAAATACCGGCGATGGCGCTGGCATTTTGATTCAGATGCCAGATGCTTTCCTGCGCAGCCGGTGCCAGGAAATAGGTATCAAGCTCCCCGCGCCGCAAGAATATGGCACGGGTCTCATATTCCTAACGCAAGATGCAAAGGACGCAGCAATCTGTCGCGAAAAATTCGAGGCTATCGTCGCCGAAGAAGGCCAAATCTTGTGTGGCTGGCGCGACGTTCCCGTCGATAACTCGCCGATTGGTCCGTCGGCTCTGGCTAGTCAACCAACAATCCAGCAGATCTTTATCGCTCGAGGCGCAGGCATTGCAGACGGAGACGCTTTTGAACGCAAACTTTACGTCATTCGCAAGCGCATCGAACACGCGATTTGGACTTCGGAAATTGCCGGTAGGGAAGAGTTTTATATCCCGAGTTTGTCGCATCGCACATTAATATATAAAGGCATGCTCACTGGGAAACAGGTCGAACTAATGTTTCCTGATCTTTGCGATGAACAGCTGGTCAGCGCGCTCGCTTTAGTGCATCAGCGCTTCTCCACCAACACCTTTCCGTCGTGGCCGCTGGCTCAACCCTTCCGCTACATTGCGCATAACGGTGAAATCAATACCTTACGTGGCAACGCGAATTGGATGAAAGCCCGCGAAGCGTTGTGTCAGTCCAACCTTTTCGGTGACGACCTAGCTAAGTTATTCCCGATCGTGCTCGAAGGAAATTCCGACTCTGCCGGTTTCGATCAAGTTCTCGAATTTCTACACATGGCCGGACGACCTTTGCCTTTGGCGATTCTAATGATGATCCCGGAAGCATGGAGCGGACACGAAGCGATGAGTCCGGATCGACGCGCATTCTATGAATACTACAGTTGCTTGATGGAACCGTGGGACGGACCCGCATCCATCGCATTCACTGACGGGAAAGTTATTGGGGCAGTACTCGATCGCAATGGCTTACGTCCTTCGCGCTATTACGTGACCAAGGACGGCTTGGTCGTGATGGCCTCGGAAGTCGGCGTACTCGACATTCCGCCAGAAAATATCGAGATTAAAGAGCGCCTTCATCCAGGCCGAATTTTCCTGGTTGACACTGAACAAGGCCGAATTATCGACGACCAGGAACTCAAACAAGAGTATATAGACGAGCACCCATTCGCTGATTGGCTAGAGAACAATTATAAGCATATCAATGAATTACCTGAGCCGACGAACATAGAACCGATTGTTCGCGAAACCTTGCTGCAGCGTCAGCAGGCGTTCGGTTACACACACGAAGAATTACGCATCCTGTTGCAACCAATGGCTGAAGATGGGTCCGAAGCAATTGGCTCAATGGGCACAGATACCGCGCTCGCCGTATTATCTGAGCGCCCTCGATTACTGTACGACTATTTCAAACAACTCTTCGCTCAGGTAACAAATCCGCCCCTCGATGGCATCCGTGAGGAGCTTGTGACGCAAGTGTCGTCGCCTATTGGACCTGAATACAATTTACTCGCCGCAACACCCGCAAGTTGCCGTCAAATTAAGATTGATTCGCCGATCTTGGATAACCGCGATCTTGCACGTATCCGCTATATCGAATTGCACGATTTCCAATGCCGTACGCTCTCAACTGTCTATCCGGTAGCGGATGGCGCTGCTGGTTTAGAGCGGGCCATGAATAACTTGTTCACTGAAGTTGACGAGGCGATCGACCTTGGCAATTCATTCATTATCTTGTCCGATCGCGGTGTCGACAAACACCGCGCCCAGATCCCAGCCGCACTCGCCATGGCAGGTGTACACCATCACTTGGTGCGAAACGGTAAACGGACTCGAGTCGCACTCATAGCGGAATCTGGTGAACCACGAGAAATCCATCATTTCGCGGTACTCCTCGGTTATGGAGCTGATGCTATTAACCCTTATCTCGCAATTGAGTCTATCGATTCGATGCTGAGATCCCGGGTATTGAAAAAAGTCTCCGGCCATCGCTCTGGGGAACCAGCACTTACTGCTGCGATTCGTAACTTCATTAAGGCTGCGAACAAAGGTTTAGTTAAGGTGATGTCCAAAATGGGCATTTCGACAGTGCAGTCGTATCGCGGCGCGCAAATTTTTGAAGCAGTTGGATTGAACCAAACATTCATCGACCAATACTTTACGTCTACGGCGACGCGCATCGAAGGCGTTGGATTGGACGTGATTGAACAAGAAACGGCCAGACGCCACAGGAACGCGTTCCCATCGCGAGTCGTAAAACGACCCGATCTTGAATGGGGCGGCGAGTATCAATGGCGACGCGATGGCGAATACCATCTGTTCAATCCTGACACGGTCTTTAAACTGCAGCACGCAACTCAGTCGGGTCGTTTCGAAATATTCCGCGAATACACGAAGTTAGTGGACGATCAAAGTGAGCGACGGGCAACCTTGCGCGGCTTGCTGAAGTTTAAACATGAGCGCGAAGCTATCCCTATCGATGAAGTCGAGTCGATTAAATCGATCATTTCGCGGTTTCACTCCGGTGCGATGTCGTACGGCTCAATCAGCCGTGAGGCGCACGAAACACTCGCGATTGCGATGAACCGCATCGGCGGGCGATCGAACACAGGCGAAGGCGGGGAAGATCCCGATCGATATATACCTGATGCCAACGGTGACTCGCGGCGCAGCGCGATCAAACAGGTCGCCTCAGGGCGCTTTGGTGTGACGAGTGAATATCTCGTCAACGCTGATGATCTACAAATAAAGATGGCCCAAGGCGCCAAGCCTGGTGAAGGGGGGCAGCTGCCCGGTCATAAGGTCTATCCGGAAATCGCAAAAACTCGCCATTCAACACCGGGTGTTGGTCTCATTTCACCGCCACCGCATCACGATATCTATTCCATCGAGGACCTGGCACAACTGATCCATGACCTTAAGAATGCGAATCCGGTCGCTCGCATCCATGTCAAACTCGTCGCGGAAATTGGCGTTGGAACGGTTGCCGCTGGGGTCGCGAAAGCCCATTCCGATGTGGTTTTGATCTCTGGTTACGACGGCGGCACAGGCGCATCGCCCGCGACCTCATTGAAGCATGCCGGCATTCCATGGGAGTTAGGTCTCGCGGAAACACAACAGGTGCTAGTGCAAAACAAGTTGCGCGACCGCATCGTGGTGCAAGTTGACGGACAAATTAAGACAGGCCGCGATGTCGTCATCGCGGCATTGCTAGGCGCCGAAGAATATGGTTTTTCGACTGCTCCATTGGTTGTCATGGGCTGCATCATGATGCGCGTGTGTCATTTGAACACCTGCCCCGTGGGAGTCGCCACCCAAGACCCTCGCTTACGGGAAAAATTCGCCGGCAAACCAGAATTTGTTGAGACGTTTTTTCAATTCATTGCGCAAGAAACTCGGGAATACATGGCCGCGTTGGGATTCCGGACAATGGAGGAAATGATCGGCCAAGTGGATCATCTCGATGTCGAGCGCGCCGTCGATCATTGGAAAGCGCAAGGGCTCGATTTCGCAAAAATCCTCCTGCGTCCTGAGGTTGGACCTGATGTCGCGATCCGCAAGATCCGCGACCAAGATCACGGGCTCGATGAATCACTCGACCGAACCACCATCGTTCCGCTATGCAAAGACGTACTGGAAGGCGGCGAACCGGTTGATGCGATCCTTCCGATCAAAAACACGAATCGCACGGTTGGAACCATTCTCGGTTACGAAATTACGAAACGCTATGGCGGGGCAGGCCTGCCCGACGACACGATCAAACTTCACTTTAATGGTTCGGCCGGCCAGAGCTTTGGTGCATTTGTACCGCGTGGGGTCACCATGACCATCGAAGGGGATGCGAACGATTACGTCGGCAAAGGGCTCTCCGGCGCCAAATTGATCGTATACCCGCCACGTCATGCGACATTCGTTCCGGAAAATAACATTCTCGTTGGCAACGTCACCTTATATGGCGCGACCTCCGGCGAGGCCTATTTTCGAGGGATTGCTGGCGAACGTTTTTGCGTCCGCAATAGCGGTGCCCGCGCGGTCGTTGAAGGAGTCGGCGATCACGGTTGTGAATATATGACGGGTGGTTGCGCGGTAATTATTGGGAGCACGGGCCGCAATTTTGCGGCCGGGATGTCTGGAGGCGTCGCATTTGTCTACGATCCTGACAAAGCGTTTCCGGCGCTGTGTAATAAAGAAATGGTCGATCTAGAAAAAATAAAAACGGCAGAAGACGAAGAAATCGTATTGACGCTCCTGAAAAACCACGTGCGTTATACACAGAGCACAGTGGCAATCGCGATCATTGACCGCTGGAAGCGATGCCGCAGCCAATTTGTCAAGGTCATGCCCAAAGATTACAAGAAAGTCCTGCTTGCAATTGAAACTGCTAAACGGACCGGTATTCCTGAAGGCCAGGCAATAATGGAGGCGTCCAATGGCTAAAGTTACTGGTTTTCTCGATTACCATAGAGAAAAACAACCCTACCGCCCGGTTGAGACACGACTTCGCGATTGGCGACAAGTCATGACGCAATGGCCAACAAACACCTTAGAAGAACAAGCCGCACGGTGCATGGACTGCGGGATCCCTTTTTGTCATCAAGGCTGTCCGCTTGGCAACTTGATCCCCGATTGGAACGATCTGGTATACCGCGAACGTTGGCAGGACGCGATCGATCGACTTCATGCGACAAATAATTTTCCGGAATTTACTGGCACACTCTGCCCAGCCCCGTGTGAGGGAGCTTGCGTCCTGGGAATTAACGACGAAGCGGTGACGATCAAGGCTGTCGAATTGACGATTATTGATCACGCCTTTGCCCAAGGCTGGGTGGTTCCGGAACCGCCAATTGTCGAGAGCGGGAAGAAAATCGCCGTTGTTGGTTCCGGACCCGCAGGTCTAGCAGCGGCCCAGCAGTTACGCCGAGCCGGTCACCGCGTGGTCGTTTTCGAGAGAGCCGATCGGATTGGCGGGCTGCTGCGCTATGGAATACCGGAATTTAAAATGGAGAAGCAAGTGCTCGACCGGCGCTTGCAGCAAATGGAAGCTGAAGGGGTCGAATTTCGCACCGACTCAAATGTCGGACATAACATTGATGGGAATTCCTTGCGTTTGGAATACGATGCGGTCCTTCTAACCGGCGGCGCAACGCAACCGCGAGATCTGCCGATCCCGGGACGAGAACTCGATGGCGTCCATTTCGCGATGGATTTCCTGACACCGCAAAACCGATTGTGCGAAGGAGACGACATCAACGCAAGCGATGCGATTTCCGCCGCTGGCAAACACGTCGTCATTATTGGCGGCGGTGATACAGGCGCGGACTGCCTCGGTACTTCACATCGCCAAGGGGCGAAATCAATTCATCAGCTCGAAATTATGCCGCACCCGCCAGTGTCACGGGCCGAAAGCAATCCGTGGCCCCTATGGCCGCAGATTTATCGTGTTTCGTCTGCGCATCAAGAAGGTGGCGAACGGGTTTATTCCGTCTCTAGCCGAAAATTCGTCGGCGACCACAATGGTAAGGTGCGCGCGCTGGAACTCAATGAAGTCGAAATGAAAACGGAAGACGGACGCACGAGTTTCGTTGAAGTTCCTGGTACGACACACGAGTTGCCGTGCGACCTCGCGTTGCTTGCGATGGGGTTTACAGGTCCCGAGCAAAACGGATTGCTTGACTCGCTTGCCCTAAAACTCACGCCGCAAGGCAATGTTTGGCGCGACAAAAAGTGGATGACTTCCGAACGCGGTATTTTCACTGCGGGCGATATGCAACGCGGTCAATCATTGATTGTTTGGGCAATTGCCGAAGGCCGATCTGCGGCGCATAGCATCGACGAATATTTAATGGGGTACTCTGATCTTCCCGCTCCGATCGCATGACGTTGCGACCAAGACTTAAGACACTTTAACGTGATGCAGCAAACTCTGACTGAATCTCGTTAACATCTTATGCTAAGTAACAGCCGATTTTTGCGTGCGCTAAGGCGCGAACCTGTCGACGCGACGCCGGTCTGGGTGATGCGCCAGGCCGGGCGCTACTTGCCAGAATATCGGGCCACCCGCGAACGAGCCGGCGACTTCCTGACGTTGTGCAAAACACCTGAGTTGGCGTGTGAAGTCACTTTACAACCACTTGCAAGGTTCCCGCTTGATGCCGCGATCGTCTTCTCCGATATACTCACCATCCCTGACGCGATGGGACTAGGCCTTTCGCTTGTCGAAGGCATTGGGCCACGATTCGCACATCCACTGCGTAGCGCGCAAGACATCCGCCGACTGGGTATACCTGATCCAGAAGATGATCTCGGCTATGTAAGTAACGCAATTCGACTGATTAAACGCGAACTCGACGACAAGGTTCCGTTGATCGGATTTTGCGGTAGTCCGTGGACCTTGGCGACCTACATGATCGAAGGTGGCAGTGGCCACGATTTTAAATTAGTTAAGCAAATGTTGTACGACGAGCCCGCGCTCTTACATCAGCTACTCGACTTGCTAGCTAAAGCCAGCAGCGCATATTTGAAAGCACAAATATCCGCTGGCGCAGACGCCGTCATGATCTTCGATACTTGGGGAGGGATCCTCTCAAGTAACGCCTACCATTCATTTTCTTTACCGTACATAAAACACATCGTCGACGAAGTTGATAACACGGTGCCGACGATTGCGTTCACTAAGGGTGGGGGGTTGTGGCTCGAAACGATCGCCGATATCGGCTGCTCCGCACTAGGTCTCGATTGGTCGACTGATGTGGGTGAAGCGCGTCAACGCGTGGGTAACCGAGTCGCGCTTCAAGGAAATTTAGATCCTGCGATACTCCGCGCAAAGCCAGCCGCCATAATCGAACAGGCAACGGCTATTTTGAATTCCTTTGGTGCGCATCCGGGGCATATTTTTAATCTTGGTCACGGCATCACTCCGGATATCGATCCAGAAAACGTCGCGATCTTGGTCGACACAGTACATACCGCCAGCGCTGCCATTTTACAATCTGCGAAGCACGGGTAAGGAGTGCGCGGCTCGATAAAACACTCGTGGGCGCTGCTGATCAAAGGATTCTGCATGGGTGCAGCAGACGTCGTCCCAGGCGTCTCTGGTGGCACGATGGCATTTATTCTGGGTATCTACACGCAGTTAATTGATGCCATCAAATCGTTTGATACCCCGTGGCTATTAGCAGTCATAAAATTCGATCTGCGCACCAGCTTTACCCGCCCTCACTTTTTGTTTCTGTTCCCGCTCGGCATGGGAATCGTTAGTGCGGTGCTGTTTTTCACTCGCATTGTCCCAATTCCTAGTTTATTGCATACCCACCCGGAAGCGATTTACGGCCTGTTCTTCGGCTTAATCGTGGGATCAACCATCATATTGCTGCGTGAAATCGCATCTAAATCACTCATCGATTTCGTTGCGATACTCGCGGGTATGCTCCTAGGCGCCGTCGTCGTCACGGCGGTACCAACGCAAACTCCGGATACCTGGTGGGTAATCATGGGCAGTGGGGCGCTGGCGATTTGCGCGATGATTCTACCCGGCATTTCAGGCTCGTTTATTCTCTTGATTCTTGGAAAATACGCGACTGTGCTCGACGGAGTTGGAAGCTTCGATTTCGAGATTATTCTACCTTTCGCGATCGGTGCCGCAATCGGTCTAAGTGCATTTTCGCGACTGCTTTCATGGCTGATGCATCGCTATGAACGGCTGATGTTATTGCTCATCAGCGGATTCTTGCTTGCTTCATTATGGGTGATTTGGCCGTTCCAGCAACGTCATTACGTGATGGTTCGAGGTAAGCAACGTTTGTTAGATTCCCTGCCCATCGCGCCAACCTGGGAACCGTCCACAGTGCATGCAATACTACTTGCCATCCTAGGGTTGGTGGTCGTTATGGCGGTGAACCAGTTGGCGAGTCGCCGAAACTAGCTTCAATTAGCCCGATCAAGCTGAGTAATTCAAGTTTGCTATAGCGCTGTTACTCTGCGCTGTGATTAACTTAGTACATGCCAATTTCTGAACTTGTCCTTGTCGTAACGGGCCTACTTGCCATCTCGATGTTGGCGGCAAGCCTCACTCGAAACTCACCGATCCCGTATACCGTTTTTTTGGTCGTACTTGGGATATTGCTGTCAAGCATGGCTGATTTCGTACCCGGCTTGGGGGCATTAAAGGAATTTCAACTCACGCCTGATCTCGTTTTTTTTATATTTCTACCCGCACTAATTTTCGAATCCGCGTTAAATCTCGATGCACGACAATTATTGAAAGATATCGCACCGATCTTCATTCTTGCGGCACCCGCGTTAGTGATATCGACGGCAATTATTGGACTCGGGATCTGGTTATATCTTGATTTAGATCTGATCCTAGCTTTGCTGTTTGGCGCGCTAATTTCTGCAACTGATCCGGTCGCGGTTGTCGCGTTATTCAAGGAACTCGGAGCGCCAGCCCGCTTGAACACACTGGTAGAGGGGGAGTCACTATTTAATGATGCAACAGCCATCGTGCTGTTTAATATTTTGCTAGGCATCGCGCTTGCCGGAAGTTTTGCTGCCAACGATATCGGCTATGCCGTTGTGCAGTTTCTTCAGGTGTTTTTTGGTGGGATCATTGTCGGCTCACTGATCGGATTTGGCCTTGCGGAAATAATGCGTCGAATTCGGGGCAGTAATCTCGCGATTATTGTCATGTCGCTAGTTATTGCGTATTCCAGTTTTGTTATCGCCGAGCACGTTTTGCACGTATCCGGAGTAATGGCGGCCATGTCTGCTGCGGTCGCCATGGGCGCGTACGCGGTGAGTCGGATCCCGCCCGACGCGTTACATTCCGTACACGAAACCTGGGAAGTGATCTCACTGGTGTGTAATTCCCTTCTGTTTCTTATGATTGGTCTGTCGGTTGATTTGACCGCCATGGTCGGCCATATCGACGGAATAATTGTCGCATCTTTACTGGTTTTGATCGCACGCGCCGCGACAGTGTATAGCCTAGTACCAGGCACAATTCGCTTATTCTCCTTGCCCCACGTGAGTCTAGGTGAACGCCATATCATGTGGTGGGGCGGCCTCAAAGGCGGTCTGGCAATCGCCATTGTTTTATCGATTCCCGAGTCGCTAGGCCAACGGCAACTGTTAGTGGAACTCACTGTGGGGGTTGTGTTGTTTACCTTACTCGTCAATGCGCCGTCTATTCGCCCACTAATTAAGCGGCTTGGTATTGATCGATTGTCCGAAGAGGAGATCACTGAACTACAACGCGGTCTTGTCGATGCGGAGCAAAGTTCGAAATCGGTTGTAGAACGTTTAACCAAGGCCAATCTACTCACGCAAGAACACGCGCAGGAAATTGCACAAACGCTCAGCGGCCATTTTAAAAGCGATGTCCGACATCCCGATACTGGCCTGCATTTACGCCACGCTTATGTCGAGGCGATTGATCTCGAAGCACAAGAACTCGATAAGCTTTATGAGCTCGGATTAATCATGGAATACACGTTTCTCGACTTGCGGGCGCAATTGCATCGCCAGCGCGAGGCATGGATGGCAGCCGAGTTCAACGAAGTCACGATTGATGGTGATTCGATAAGCAACCCATTCCAAGGTTTCGAGCGAACCGTTTTGCGCTGGATGCGTGAACACAACACGCTAGCACCTGTGTTAGCTCGGGTTCAACGCGCGCGATTGAGTCAAGCGGTCCAGCGCGACATTGCCGGTATTCTGTGCGGTGAAGCCGTAATTTCTAACTTGGTCGCGATCAGCGGCTTGCGAGCTGAAGATGTCGCGATCGTCGTTGACCACTATCAAGAAAAGATTAAGCAAAAGCGAGTATTTTTAAATCAAACTCGAAGTGATTTCCCGGAATTCTTTCGCAGTCTTGAAGGGTATTTAACTCAGGCCGCGGCGCTCGCGAGCGCCGGCAGTTTCGCGCGGCGGAGCTACCACCACGGCGATATCGGGGCAAAGGCATTCAGTCGCATAGACGAAGTGTTAAGGGCCGCGCGCTCAAAGTTACCGGAAATAAAAAATCCGGATCGGGTATTTGGCGCCGCGGAGTTAATTGAGCGGGTTCCGCTGTTTTCTGGATTAGATCACGTGGTCCTCACCGAACTCGCCGATCAGTCGCAAACAATCACCTTCCTGACCGGCGATGAGGTGATTGGGCAAAATCAGAGAGGCAATGCGCTATACATTATTGTCAAGGGCTCGGTCGCCGTGTCGCGCGAAGAAGACGATGTAGTTATTAATATTGGTGGACTAGTTGCAGGTGATTTTTTCGGTGAAGCCGCGTTGCTCGGCGATGAAATACGCACGGCGCGAGTGGTCGCAACATCGCCGCTAACGTTGCTGCGCTTAACGCGGAAAAATGTACTAGAGCTGGCCGAGAACCACCCAGGTATTAACGAGAAACTTAATGCGGCCTACGTCGCTCGCGCAGAAGGACAAACGAATAAAAACTGACAATAATGCAACAACAGAGCAGCAGCATCGGCGTTGACCCGTAGCGGGCGAATGGCGTCAATCCGGCGCGCGGGACCATCGTTCCGCTAACAACTTCGCTAACAAACTGCTTCGACTTAACAACAATCTTGCCGCGTTCGTTAATGATTGCTGAGAAGCCTGTGTTTGTTGCACGCAATAAATAACGTTCCGTTTCTAACGCGCGCATGCGCGCTATTTGCAGGTGCTGGTGTGGCGCGATTGAGCGACCAAACCAAGCGTCATTGCTAATGTTAACCAAAACGTTAGCTGCCGGCAGTGCGCGCAGGATTTCGTTTGCGTACGCGTCTTCATAGCAAATCGACGATCCGATTGTGAAACTATCTGTCCTGAGAAGTTCTTGATACCGTTTTCCAGCACTAAAATCTGACATTGGAATGCTTAAAAACGAGGTGACGGGACGCAACAAAACATCCAGCGGCAAATACTCGCCAAAAGGAACCAGGTGCCGTTTGTCATAACGACCGAAGTGCTTACCTACTTGCAGCAGACTGTTGTAGAGCTCGCCCTTGTGGGACGAATCACTCGTCGGTAATCCTATCAGTAGCGACGTGCCAGTTTGCGCAGCCTTGTTCGTCAGATATTCAATTGATTCTGGCACTTGCTGTGGCAAGGCAGGAATCGCTGTTTCCGGCCAGATGATGAGCGATTTCCCCCAATGCGGTTCCGACAATTCGCTGTACAGATCAATACTCGCTTGGCGATACCTTTCGGACCATTTAATCTCTTGAGGAACTGCGCCTTGAACCAATGCGACTGTCTGGGGGGGACCGCTTTCAGTGGTCCACGCCACGGGCTGAAGCGACATTGATACTAGGGCTATGAGTCCAACAAGAACGACGCAAGCGATACGGCGGATTCGGTCCCCAACTAGGAAAACAACAATAATCGCGGAGAGCGCGCAAGTAACGTAAGAGATACCGTAAGCACCGATGATTGGCGCGAACACCGCAAGCGGCGAATCCACTTGACTATACCCAATCAACAACCACGGAAATCCGGTGAACAGCCAGCCACGTAGAAACTCGGCGCTGGTCCACATAATTGGAAACAAAATTAGAATTCGCAGCGTTCTATAACGGGTCGGTGCCGAGGCGACTAAATAGCCGCATAATGCTGGGTAGAGCGATAAGATGAGGACGAATAATGCGGTAATAGCCACCGAAAATGCGTACACGGGCAAGCCGAACTGATGGACACTGATCTGAATCCACGATACGCCAAAACCAAATTGACCGAGACCGAACAGGAAACCCGCGATCAATGCTGACTTAGGACTTGCTTGATCCCACAGCCAAAATAAAGCGCTTAAGCAAACTGGAGCTAATAGAAAGTAATCGAAGGGAGCGAATGCGAGAGGCAACAAGGCCCCAGATCCGATCGCCACGGTTGCAGGACCGAATTCCAATCTACGCCTGGTGACGATTTGCTTGGCGTTGATATTCAAACGCTGATCATCAGCACATCGAACGGATTAAACAGCGGCGCTCTCGTCAAGTCTAATCGCGCGTAGAAGGTGGATGCGTCGCTTATCTGCACGCAGTACTTTAAATTCAATTCCCCCGAATGCAATTGCTTCGGCGCGTTCCGGTACATGACCGAATTCGTTGGTGACGAGTCCGCCGATCGTGTCATAGACATCGTCTTCGAATTCTGTAGCGAAAAAAGCGTTAAATTCTTCGATGGGGGTGTGAGCCTTCACGGTAAACCGGTTGCCACGATGTTGGCGGATAAATTCCTCGTCTTCGAAGTCGTATTCGTCGTCGATCTCACCGACGATTTGTTCAATAACATCTTCGATACTAACTAAGCCGTCAATTTCACCGTATTCATCAAGAACGATCGCTAAATGATTGCGGCTAGCGCGAAATTCTCGCAACAATATATTTAACCGCTTCGTCTCTGGTACGAAGACCGCAGGACGGAGAATATCCCGGATATCGAATCGCTCGTCGAGACCATTCGCCAAGGCAAGTAAGTCTTTAGCCAGCAAGATTCCGAGGACTTTCTCACGTTTGTCATCTAACACTGGGAAGCGGGAATGTCCTGATTCGATCACGTCCGAGAGGAGCTGCTCTGGAGTCGTATCCTCGTCGATAAAAATCATCTGCGAGCGCGGCACCATAATGTCGCTGACCTGCATTTCGGATACAAGGAGCGCGCCTTCCATCATGGCGACGGTACTGAGATCGACCAAATGCTGACTTTCGGCCTCGTACAAAACGTCGATGATCTCTTGTCGCTCGCTTAGGCTTGGAGATATAAATTTAGCAAGGCGCCGCAACCAATTATTCAAGGAATTCTGGTGCGCGCGACTAGTGTCGCCATCGTTCATAGGTAGGGATCAGGATAACCTAGTTCGTTCATCAACGAGCATTCTTGTGCCTCCATGTCCACTGCGTCGTTCTCGCTCAGATGGTCATAACCCAGCAGGTGCAAGGTGCCGTGGATCACCAAGTGGGCCCAATGCGCGTGATTGTTCTTTCCATCGCGGCTTGCTTCGCGGTTTGCTACGGGTGCACAGATAACGACGTCACCAAGCAGGGGCAGCTCAAGATCCAAACCTTCCATAGGAAAAGCTAGTACGTTGGTTGGCCCAGCGCCGTTGCGCCAACGTTCGTTCAAATGCCGACCTTCGTCCTCCCCGACGATCCGCACGGTTATCTCGCAGGGTTGACTCATTTTAGTCTCGAGCGCAAGTTTCGCCCATCGAACGATATCGCGGGCGGGTGGAGCATCAAGATCTGTCGCAAATTGAACGGTAACGTGAGTCGCGAGCGCCATGAATGAACGTTACTGGTGATTACGCGGATCATTCTCGTGTTCTTCGTAGGCATCCAAAATGCGTCCAACGAGACTATGACGTACGACATCTGCGGTTCGGAAAAATGTGAAACTGATGCCGTCTATGTTCTGCACGATGTCGACCGCGTGCCGTAAGCCAGAAGCCTTTCCACGAGGCAAATCGACTTGCGTGATATCACCGGTAATAACCGCTTTGGAGCCGAAACCAATGCGCGTTAAAAACATCTTCATCTGTTCGATCGTCGTGTTCTGAGCTTCGTCAAGGATAATAAAGGATCCGTTTAGCGTTCGCCCGCGCATAAACGCCAGCGGGGCAACTTCAATCACGTTCCGCTCGATTAGCTTCGCGACTCTTTCGAAACCAAGTAGCTCATAAAGTGCGTCATAGAGCGGTCGTAAATAGGGATCGACTTTTTGTGCCATGTCTCCGGGGAGAAACCCTAAACGTTCGCCAGCTTCTACTGCTGGTCGGACCAAACAAAGTCGGTTGACCCGTTCCTCATCAAGCGCGGCGACGGCGCATGCCACTGCGAGGTAAGTTTTGCCGGTTCCTGCGGGACCAACGCCAAAACTTATATCGTGCGCTCGAATGTTCTCAATATATGCGCGTTGATTGGCGCCGCGTGCCAAAACAGTTGCACGATTCGTCCGTACGGATACATCCTTTATTTCGCCATCTGTCGCGAGTGTTTCCAGTTCCGATTCTTGAAGTTGTAAGTGAACATCAACTGTGTTGATAGATTTACGTGCAGTTAAGTTGTAGAGATTAGAAATTATCTGTTCGCCGAGATCAATTGAACGTTGGCTACCGAGGAGCGTAAATTCATTTCCTCGTTGCCTAACTTCTACACCTAACCGGCGTTCGATTAATTTAATGTGCTCATCAAATTGACCGCATAGGTTCGCTAATCGCCCATTGTCGGGGGAGTCGAGCGCGAAGCTCGCAGAGGAAAGCGCAGTCAACTGGCCAGCTCGTCTCGAACCATTAGATCTGACATTCGGGTTCACTTTCGTCGCATAATTCTCCGCGCAGCGAATTCGGTAATACGGCGGCAATTTTCACGTCAGTAAAATCGCCAATCAATGACTTTGGTCCGACGAAATTAACAACACGGTTATTTTCCGTTCTGCCGCAAAGTTCGCTTATATTCTTTTTCGCGTGGCCAGTAACTAAAACTTTTTGTCGCGTTCCAATCATCGCAATACTTTTCTCATTCCCTAACTCGATAATTCGTCGCTGTAAGATTGCGAGGCGATGCTTTTTCTCTGCGGGGCTTACATCGTCGGGTAAATTAGCGGCTGGCGTCCCGGGTCGCGAGCTATAAACGAAGCTAAACGAATGATCGAATTTGACTTTATCGACGAGTGCCATCGTTGCAGCAAAATCACTCGCAGTTTCTCCAGGAAACCCCACAATGAAATCAGTGGATATTGAAATTCCGGGTCGTGCTTGGCGGAGCTTTCTTATTTTCGACAAGTATTCGAGCGTGGTGTGACCTCGTTTCATTCGCGCGAGGATCCGGTCCGAGCCACTTTGCACGGGCAAATGTACGTGACTCACTAACTTAGGAACATCAGCGTAGGCTTCGATTAATCGATCACTAAACTCGACGGGATGCGAGGTGGTATATCGGATCCGTTCAATTCCATCGATGGACCCGATATATCGGATCAAGGTCGCGAGATCCGCGATTTTCTGGTTGTGCATTTGGCCTCGATAAGCATTCACATTTTGTCCTAGCAATGTGACTTCACGAACGCCTTGTTCGCTCAAGGCGAAGACTTCGGCAAGCACGCCATCTAGTGGGCGGCTAAATTCTTCTCCACGTGTGTATGGGACAACGCAAAAGCTACAGTATTTGGAACACCCTTCCATAATCGATACAAATGCGGTCGGCCCTTCGGCGTGAGCTTCTGGCAGCCGATCGAATTTTTCTATTTCCGGAAACGAAATATCGATCACGTGTTTTTCGTTTATTTGCGCGCGATCCACGAGCTGGGGTAAGCGATGCAAGGTTTGTGGTCCGAAGATCAGATCCACGTAAGGCGCGCGCTCCCATATTAACGCACCTTCCTGAGTCGCAACGCACCCGCCAACCCCAATTAGAATATTTGGATTAGATTCTTTCAGCGCGCGCCATCGACCCAGTTCTGAAAACATTTTCTCTTGGGCTTTTTCTCGAATCGAACAGGTATTCATCAACAATAGATCGGCATCCTCAGCCCGGGCGACTTGCTCGTAGCCTCGGTCTTGGGTCATGAGTTGGATCATTTGATGAGAGTCGTACTCGTTCATCTGGCAGCCGAAGGTCTTTACGAAGAGCTGCTTTTTATGAGGCTGGGGCATTCGGAATTTAGCTATCTGTTCAATTATAGCGCGCATTATCCTTGCATCGCCGCGCCAATCAAGCAGCTATTGCACGTGGTGACGCGCGCAGGTGCTCAGGTGTTTCGATTGGTTGCGAATCGGCGGTACGCAGACCACGTGTATAGGAACAGAAAAATAGCAATATAAAGTTCTTGCGATTCCTTCAAATTTACCGCGAGAAAACCCCACTCTAGGTCGAACCAAGTTTTGAACCGTTCGACAAGGCGTATGCCAAATACGAAAATCGCCGCTGGAACACATACCAAGGTGGGGGTTGCGGTAGCCCAAAATCCGTGACTGCGCGCGCTCTTAACCTGTCTGCACGGCATTATGATCCCACCGATAATAATGGCCAGGGTTAGTATCGATTTCACGACCCGGCCGAAATGTATGTTTATGTTATGAAGATTTGTTTCGCCTTGACGATTGTGCTCAATGAAGAATTCCGACGATTGCCAACCCAACCAATGCTGACCCCAACTAACTTCCTCGCCCGCAAAACCGAAACAGAGTCCTGCAACGCATATAAACCAGACGCACAACATAGGGCCAAAGCGTCGATAGCATCGCAGGGCAACAACGAACGCGAAATAGGCCGCGGGCAGTAGCAAAAGAACAGTGGCATTCTCAACAAAACCCGCTTCGGATTCTATCCATCGTGAGAAAAGCACATCTTGCGAATCAAACTGACGAACACAAAGATGCACCACAAGCGGCACGGGTACCGCCCATAGGTACAATCCACGCGGTAACTCGACGCTGCGTTGGTTAGTCGCCATCCGCGTTTACTTGAACATTGTCTATCAAGCGAGCTTTGCCGAGCCACGCTGCAACAAGAATCGATAGATCGTTGTCTGCTTCGTTTGCCTCCTCGAGGTCAGCGGTCCGTCTTATGCTGAAATACTCCGGCTTAAATCCGGCTTCGCGCAAGCTTGCGATTGCGTTGTTTTCGATCGATCGAAATGCCTGTTTCCCTTCTAGGATCGCAGCGCGTGCGGCGAGTAAGTTCTGATGAATTTTCGGGGCAAGACTACGCTCTGCCGCGCTCAAATAGCCGTTTCGAGAACTCATCGCCAAGCCATCGGCTTCACGAATAATTGGTCGCCCGATAATTTCTATGGGGATACATAAATCATCAACCATGCGTCGAATGACTTTCAGTTGTTGTAGATCTTTTTCGCCGAACAATGCGCAATCTGGCTGAACGCTGAAGAATAATTTTGTTACTACCGTGGCGACACCGGAAAAATGCCCGGGACGAAATTCACCACATAAGATAGTCGATAGTCCAGGAACCGTGACGCGAGTATCTTCTTCGGTTCCACCAGGGTAAAGGTCGCGCAAATTCGGTGCGAACAAGACATCCAACCCGCAACGCGCCAACTTCTCTTGGTCGGACTGCAGAGTACTCGGGTATTTTGCGTAATCTTCGCCTTGTCCAAACTGAATCGGATTAACGAAGATACTAACAATTGTTCGATCAGCAAGTTCGTTGGCCCGTTGCAGCAGAGAAAGATGCCCATCATGTAGATTGCCCATCGTTGGAACGAATGCAATACGTTCGCCGCGCCTTCGCCATTGTGCAACCACGGGGCGCAAGTCCGCCGTGCTAAAAATTGTTTCCATAGTGAAATTAAGAATTTTTATAATGGGTTGACTGGCGCATTCTATCGTTAAACCAAAGACTCGGGTCGAATTTTCAAACACGGGCTAACTCAGATATTTGGCCATTGTGCCTCGCCGGATCTACGCCGATCGTTGGGGTAGCTAAACCGCTATATCTAAGTATCGCGTACCGCTCACGCCAGCATCAATTTCGCGAACTAAGCTTGCGAAGTTCTCGTCACTGTCCACGAAATTAATATTTTCGGTATCAACAACAAGTACTGGTGAACGGCTGAAATTTCTAAAAAACCGAACGTATGCTCCGGCCAAGCGTTCTAGATAATCACCTCCCATGTTTTGCTCATAGCTAATCCCGCGTTGAGCGATCCGATTCAACAGACTTGGGATCCTCGCGTGTAAATAAATGACCAAATCCGGATCCGGCACGGTTTCAACAACTCGGTCGTAGAGCAAGCAATACATTTCGAACTCGGATTGATCTAGGATTAACTCGGCGAACAGGCGATCTTTGTCGAGCATATAATCACTTATGTAGATAGGGATGAACAGATCGTTTTGGTGGAAGCGCTGTAGCTGTCGAACCCGCTGAAATAGAAAGTGCAGTTGCGTCGGCAGCCCAAACCGCTTTGGGTCGGCGTAGAATTTTTCCAAAAACGGATTATCTGCTGGGTCCTCCAACATCAACTCAGTGCCATAATGTTGCCCAAGGCGGCGCGCCAACGTCGTTTTACCGACACCGATCGGCCCTTCGACGGCTAGTATTCGAACGGGCTGGGATCCTAATTCTAAGTTCGAATTACTCATTGTCGATACGTTGCAGATCGCCGGACGTCAGGCGTCTAGCCATATCCGCCGCGGTAATACCGTTCGGCAAGATGAGATCGGGCGCTATTTCCGCCAACGGCACGACGACAAATGAACGTTGCAGGATCCCAAGGTGTGGAACGGTCAAGTCAGCTGAGTGGATCTCGATTTCGCCGAACAGCAGGATATCGAGATCGAGCATTCGCGGCCCCCAATGAATATCGCTGGGGACTCTACCGTGTGCGTTTTCGATATCTTGCAAGCGGCCCAACAGCTCGCGGCAATCGAGTTTGGTCGATAATCGAATGACGGCGTTAACGTAGTTCGGCTGATCGACTGGGCCCATCGGTGGGCTCGTGTAAAGTGACGATTGGCTCTCAACTTTCCAGTCGCTGGCGCGAACCATCGCCATGATGGCGCTACGCACTTGGGTGACGGGATCGTTTAAATTGCTGCCGACGCCGATAAACGCGCTAGCCGGTTTGGGAGACAACAAATGTGATACGTCTGTGACTAGTCGGCGGATTTTCGACGTGGCGAGCGCGAGCGCCGGTGATTTTTCTTCGCTGGCTGGTGCAGCGTCGCGAGCATCGTTTCGCGGCCATCGTCGTCAGTATCTTGCAGATCCGTCCACCACTGGGCAATGTCTGACAGCGGTTCGCCCGCGCGCGCGCGCAAAAGTAAGAAGTCGTAAGCGGCGCGAAATCTAGGATGGTCGAGTAATTTGTCCGCGCGTTTGCGAGTTGGTCGACACAATCGGGACTGAAAGAGCCAAATTTCCCGCGCTACGGTCGTAAATCGCCGTGGTATCGCGACCCGCCTAACTTGTTCGCTTATTACGTCATCCGCCGCCATGCTAAACGCCTCGATCTCATTGACGTCATCTGCAATTAGACTGCTGAATCGCGCCTGGAGCGCTCCCCATAGAATCGCCGCAAAAATGAAAGCCGGATTAACCGATTTATCGTCGGCTAATCGCTGATCGGTGTTGCGCATCGATTCGATCACGAGATTGTAGGAATGTGGATCCGGTTCGAATGTCTGAGCTGCTTGCGGAAAAAGATGCGCGAACAAACCCGTTTCATGCAGGGATTCGAACGTTTTCAGACCGTGACCGGAGTGAAACATCTTCAGTGATTCATCGAATAATCGCGCCGGGGCGATCTCTTTCAGCAAGTCGCCGTATCGATCGAATGCTTCAAGGGTCGCATCGTCTACGTCGAAGTCTAATTTCGAGGCGAAGCGAATAGCGCGCAGCATCCGCACCGGATCTTCACGGTAACGCAACGCAGGATCACCGATTAAACGCAGACGACGGTGCGTGATGTCCTCCACACCGCCAACGTAATCGACGATCGAGAAATCGTTAATGTCGTAATAGAGCGCGTTTACGGTGAAATCGCGACGCCACACGTCGTCGTGCAGCTCGCCGTACACGTTATCTCTCAGAATGCGACCACCATCATTGATCGAAGCGCCATCTTCGTCACCGTCATGGCCGGCACGGAAAGTTGCAACTTCGATTATTTCACGGCCAAAGCGAACGTGAGCAAGTCGAAAACGACGTCCGATCAAGCGACTATTACGAAACAGGTCGCGGATCTCTTCAGGGTGGGCGTTGGTCGCGATGTCAAAGTCTTTTGGTAGGCGTTCGAGTAATATGTCGCGTACGGCGCCGCCAACCAAATAAGCTTTGAATCCTGCGTTATTTAATCGATACAGGACTTTAAGGGCGCCTTCGGATATATATCGCCGCGATACAGAATGTTCACCGCGCGAATATATTCGAGGCGCTTGCGATCTGATCGGATCGGTCGTTGCTGGATTTCGGGTCGAACCCGAACGTTTAAATAGGTTGGTTAAAAAACTCAATTGAATTCCGGTTGTTGCGACCGTGCTGGACCTTATAATAGCACCAGTTTGTATCCGCTCCCTTCGTCTAGTGGACTAGGACGTCGGCCTCTCACGCCGAAAACAGGGGTTCAATTCCCCTAGGGAGCGCCAATTCCAATTTCATGCGAGCCACATGACGCCAGCCAGTCTCCCGCAACCCCGGGCAGCGATGCGGCGATTAACCGTTGCATCGCGCGGCGTAAATCAACTTCGTCCTGGAATTGCTGACTAAGCCTCGAGACCTATTTCGCTCTGCACGCAGGCAGGACCATAACAGAATGTTGCCAAAGCATCCGCCATCCAACTCGTTCCCGTCATTAGCACGCCAGTTCGCAGCCATCCTGTACGACCTGATTGCATTAGCCGGGATCTGGTTCTTCGCTGCGTTGGTCGTCGTCATTTCACGCAAAGGAGCGGCCATCGAGCCAGGGAATATACTTTTTACCGCGTATTTACTCGCCACGGCGTATGCCTACTTTGGGTTTTGCTGGACGCGCACGGGGCAAACATTAGGCATGAAATCCTGGAAAATTAGGGTAGTTGGCAGCAATTGCGCAAGCCGCATTTCTTGGCGCCAGTCGGCACTGCGATTTTGTGGCGCACTGGTGTCCTGGAGTGTATTCGGTCTTGGATTCTTCTGGGTGCTAATTGATCGAAACCGTCGCTCGTGGCACGACCGCTTATCAACAACACGGTTAACCAACGTTTGAATGGACCCAACGATGCAAACAAGTACCGAATTCAAGCAGTTCGTATCAACATCACCGTGCCGATGACGCTCATCGAAAGCGCCGGCAAGGAGGCGCTGATTACGGGCGCGATATCGAACACAAGGCCGAGATGACCTGCCGCTTGATTGACAAGATGAAAGCCAAGACCGATCAGCCCGCCGATTAGCACCCGCTGCCCGACACTCGATGAACGGTTAGCGCGCAGCACCATAGGAATCGATAGAAACACCATCACAGCACTCGCTAGCGGGTAGGTAACTTTGATCCACAAGGCTTGCTCGTAACGTTCCGCGGTTTGGCCGTTACTTTTGAGAAAGCGAATGTATTTAACTAAAGTCCACGCCGACAAAGTGTCGGGCTCAATGGCGACCATCGCGATTAAATCGGGCTGCAATAAGGAATCCCACGCTGCCTGCTCAATTTCGCGCTTCTGGATACTGTCTGTCGAGATAATGGTTTGCGCGATGCCTTCTAGGACCCATTTCCCGTTTGTATACCGTGCCTGATTAGCATGGGTGCTCGTGCGCAGTTCACTATTGTCATCGAATTCGTAAATATAGATGTCCTTAATTTGGTTACCGGGCAGAATTTCTCGAATATTAATGTAGCTATTCGAATCGCGAGCCCAAAAGCCGTTACGCGTCTTTAGCGCGGTGCGGTCGTTAATCGCCGCAGAACGAAACTGACCTGCATAAGCCTGCGCCGGCGGCGCGACGAATTCGCCTATTAATACAGCGATTGCGACGAACAGCGCGCCTGCTCTCATCACCGCGAAAACAACCCGCAACTTCGAGACCCCGGCACAGCGAATAACCGTGATCTCTCCGTTACCGACCATCGTTCCCAAACCAAGTAGTGAACCAATTAGTGCCGCCATCGGAAATAGCTCGTAGGCTAGTCCGGGCGCGTTCATGGCGACATAGAGCAATGCCTGCAGGATCCCGTAGGTGCCACGACCGATCTCTTCTAGCTCGTCGATGAAAGCGAAGAATGTAAAAATCGCAAGCAAGGCAAGGAGTACGGTCATCGTCGAGCCGACGACGTTGCTAGCAATATAACGATCGATCGTCTTCACGGCTTCACCACATTTACGCAGTCAGTTTTGCGCCTTTTGAGGCAAACGCATACACTTTCGCACCAGCCCAATTCACGCCCAGGCAAAACAACTCGGACGGAAGACCATGAGATCTTCGAACCGAAAACGGTGAGGTTAAAAATGGAAATTGCTCTCAAACACGGTCCGCTGCCTAAATTGAAATCGGCGTGCATCATCACAGCGGTCCACAGCCCGAAAAGTCTTGGAAGCAGTGCTACCATTCTCGACGGCCCGAGCCGCCAAACCTTGTCTACGCTGATTAAACGCGGTGATGTCAGCGGCAAACTTTCTGAAACCCTGTTGCTACCCAATATTTCCGGGATCGCGGCTGATCGCGTGCTACTCGTTGGTGCTGGAAAACGATCAGGAATCACGGCGGCAGAATACGTCAAGCTCGTGCGAAAAGCAGCCAGCGTGGTGATTGGTACGGGTCTCAAGAACGCCACATCAACGTTAACAGAAGTGGCGGTCGACGATCGGGATGACGCGTGGAAGGTCCAGCAACAAATCTTGGCATTTGATGCTGCGGCTTATCGATTTGACGAATTCAAAACCGTGACAAAGTCGAAATCGGCGCAATTTTCGCGTTTAACGATCTACGTCGCCGCTGATGGCGATAGTGCGGTTGAAAACGAAGTTAAATTCGGACAGTGCCTGGTTCACGGCCTCAAGCTGACGAAGGATCTAGCCAATAGTCCGGGGAACTACTGCACACCACAGATTCTCGCCGAACGCGCAAAGCAGCTCGCGAAAGAGCATAAAAATCTCAAGGTCGATGTCCTAAATGAGGCCGCGATGGAAAAACTTGGCATGGGCGCTTTGCTGTCAGTTTCTAAAGGCAGTGAAGAGCCAGCCAAGCTCATCACGATTAAATACAACGGCGATAGCGGGCAATCTAAGCCGGTCGTGCTGGTTGGCAAAGGGGTCACGTTCGACTCCGGTGGCATCTCGCTGAAACCTGGGCCGCAAATGGACGAGATGAAATACGACATGTGTGGTGCGGCAACTGTGTTTGGCGTGATGTTGGCGATCGCACAAGCGCAATTGCCTATTAACGTCGTTGGCGTCGTACCTGCGACAGAGAATTTACCGGATGGCAAAGCGAGCAAACCAGGCGACATTGTCACTAGCATGTCCGGCCAGACGATTGAGGTGCTCAATACGGACGCGGAAGGCCGCTTGATTTTGTGCGACGCCTTAACCTACAGCGCTCGATTCGATCCTGATGTCGTAGTGGACATCGCAACCTTAACGGGCGCCTGCATTATGGCGCTTGGTCATGCGACGTCGGCGCTGATGAGTAATAACGACGAATTAGCGGATAGTTTATATGCGGCTGGTCAGTTGAGTGGCGATCCTGCTTGGCGGCTGCCATTGTGGGATGTGTATCAGCAACAAATTGACAGCCCGTTCGCTGATATGGCGAACGTCGGTGGTCGTGCGGCCGGGAGTATTACTGCTGCGTGCTTTTTGGCGCGCTATACAAAAAAATATCGCTGGGCCCATCTCGACATCGCAGGTACGGCGTGGAATAGCGCAAATCCGAAAGGTGCGACTGGCCGCCCGCTGACTTTGTTGGTCCAGTATTTACGCTCGCGAATCGCAGCAGCGAACTAAGCTTCGGCAATGACCCGAGTCGATTTCTATGTGATGGACAATCCCAACCTCCGTCAACATGAGCAGCTCGTATGCAGACTTGCCGAAAAAGCTTGGGGCGAAGGGCACGCCGTGCACATTCGCTGCCCAAGCAGCGAAGCGGCTTGCTCGGTCGATAGCTTATTGTGGACCTACAAGGACACGTCGTTTTTGCCGCACGCAATGTTTGATTCACCAGACGCGGCGACGACAAAAATAACTATTGGCTTCGGCACGACCATACCCGTGATAAACGGCATATTGATCAATTTAGGTCCTGACGTACCCGATTATTTCAGTCGCTTCGAGCGCGTCATGGAAACGACAGGCGGCGATAGTCTGGAGGTTACTGCGGCTCGAGCGCGCTATCGTTTCTACCAAGAGCGCGGGTACACGCTCAACACACATAAACTGGAAGCGCCGCGTGGTTGACGAACCGCGACAACCGCAAAGCGCCGATGATGATCTGGACCGCACGATTGACCAGCTTGAATTGTTACTTGAAAGTAAACGTGAGTTGCTGAAGACACAACCCGCGGATCGGCACCCCCCACCCGGGGTCGCTATTCCGAAATTAACCGAAAAGATCGTCGATATCGATCCGTCAGAATTCAAAGGAACGCGCATTCCGGCGACACCAGCTAACGTTAAGCCGTTCGAGCATAGTGCACCCCCCGGGACGATGGCGAATGACGTAGAAATACTCGTGAACGAAAAAATGCGCAACGCATTTGAACAATTGAAAACAGACATCATCAAAGAAATTGAACGTGGCGTTAGCCAATCAATGCAACCGAATGCGTCGACGTAAACCGCGGTGCCATTACAATCGCCGCAAACCTCTCCAGTAATAAGCAGGGAACCCAATCCGGTGCCAGATAAGTCCACGATGGAAAAAACCTACGACCCACACGCCATTGAATCGAAGCGCTACGAGTATTGGGAAAACGCGGGCTATTTCCAGCCAGGGGAGATGGGTGAACCCTATTGCATTATGTTGCCGCCGCCAAACGTCACTGGCTCATTACACATGGGTCACGCGTTTCAAGATACCTTGATGGACGCATTAACGCGCTACAAACGAATGCAAGGGATGCGTGCGTTATGGCAATGTGGAACAGACCACGCAGGTATTGCGACGCAAATGGTCGTGGAGCGGCAACTCGCCAGAGACGGGATTTCGAGAACGTCGTTGGGCCGCGAAAAATTTATTGAAGCCGTATGGGATTGGAAAGAAGAATCAGGCGGGACTATCACCAAACAATTGCGACGCATGGGCGCATCAATGGATTGGAGTCGAGAGCGATTTACTCTGGACGCCGAACTTTCCTATGCAGTAACGGAAGTTTTTGTTCGCTTGTATGACGAAGATTTAATTTACCGCGGCAAGCGGCTGGTTAACTGGGACCCGGTATTGTGTACCGCGATATCGGATCTGGAAGTCGTCTCCGAGGAAGAAGACGGCAAATTGTGGCATATCCGTTACCCGCTAACCGATGGGACGGGTCATGTTGTGGTGGCCACAACTAGACCGGAGACAATGCTCGGGGACAGCGCGGTGGCAGTGCATCCAAGTGATGAGCGTTATCGGCGGATCATCGGCAAATCCATCCAACTACCTTTATGCAACCGTACGATCCCGATCATTGCGGATACCTATGTCGATCCCGAATTCGGTTCGGGTTGCGTCAAAATCACCCCTGCTCACGACTTCAACGACTACGAGGTGGGCAAACGGCACGGGCTCGCGCAGATCAACGTGTTTAATGACCGAGCGGAAATCAATGAATTAGCGCCGCTCAGCTACCAGGGTTTAGATCGCTACGTCGCAAGAGAAAAAATAGTTGCAGACCTCGAGGCGCTAAATCTTATCGCACGGATCGATGCGCACAGGCTCGTCGTACCGCGTGGCGATCGCTCGCAAGCAGTTATTGAACCGTATCTTACCGATCAGTGGTTTGTGAGGGTCGAACCACTGGCGAAGCCTGCGATCGCGGCGGTCGAAAATGGTGACATCCGCTTTATTCCTGAAAATTGGGACAAGACGTACTTCGAGTGGATGCGAAACATTGAAGATTGGTGCATCTCCAGACAACTTTGGTGGGGCCATCGCATACCCGCCTGGTATGACGACAACGGTAAAATTTATGTCGGCCATGACGAGGCTGAGGCACGTGCCCGAGGTGGACTCGATGCGACGGTGCCATTGCGCCGTGACGACGACGTGCTGGACACCTGGTTTTCCTCGGCGTTGTGGCCGTTCTCAACATTAGGCTGGCCAGAAAATACCCCAGAACTGGACACCTACTATCCCACCAGTGTACTGGTCACCGGTTTCGACATCATTTTCTTTTGGGTCGCCAGAATGATCATGATGGGCATTAAATTCATGGGCGACGTGCCATTTAGAGAAGTGTACATCCATGGATTGGTACGTGACGCAGATGGTAATAAGATGTCTAAATCCAAGGGCAATATTCTTGACCCATTGGATCTAATCGACGGAATTCAATTAGAGCCGCTTGTTGCAAAACGGACAACCGGTCTCATGCGCCCCGAGGACGCGCAAAAAATCGAAAACGCGACTCGCCGGCAGTTCGCTGATGGAATTGGGTCATTCGGCACCGACGCGCTGCGATTTACCTTTGCCTCGATGGCGACCCAAGGGCGTGACATTCGCTTTGACCTAGGTCGGGTTGCGGGCTACCGGAATTTCTGTAACAAGATTTGGAATGCTGCGCGGTTTTCTTTATTAATGTGTGAAGGTCACGACCTCGCCGATAACCAGAGAGCGAGCGATCTCGGCTTGGCTGAGAAATGGATCCGGTCGCGGATGCACACCGCACTTGAGCAGATCAGCGGCGGCTTTGAAGCCTATCGCTTCGATCTGGCGTCGCAAGCCATCTACGAATTTATTTGGGATGAATATTGCGATTGGTATATCGAATTGGCGAAAATTTCGCTTAACGATCCGGCAACGAGCGAGCCCCAGAAATTTTCCGTTCGACGAACTTTACTCGACATGCTTGAAACAAGTATGCGAGCGCTACACCCAGTGATGCCGTTCGTGACGGACGAAATCTGGCTCAAGGCCGCACCGCTGCTCGGCATCGACGGCGACAGCATTATGCAACAGCCGTTTCCACGAAGTGCCGAATTTACTCATGACCCGCAAACAGAACTCGCTTTCGCATGGATCCGAAGTTTTATTCTCGGTATACGGCGTATCCGTGCAGAAAACAACATCGAGCCGAGTCGTCGTATCAAGGTACAAGTTCAGGATGGTTCGCCTCAAGAAAGGGTGTGGTTGGAATCTCACGAAAAATATATCGAACAACTCGCACGAACCGAGACCATTGAACGAGTACTCAGCGGCGCGGGCGACGCGGCCAGTGTGATCGCTGGAGAAATGACGGTATTCGTGCCCTTGGCTGGGTTGATTGATCCGGAGGTCGAGATTCAACGTTTGGAAAAGGAGCTCGCGCGGATGCGCAAGGATCTCGAGCTATTGAGTGCAAAATTAAATAATCCGTCTTTTGTTGCGAAAGCGCCGAGCGCCGTAGTCGACAAGGAACGCGCGCGGGTTACCGAATTGCAGGACAAAATCCCGCGCGTGGAAGCCCAACTACAAAAATTTCAAGGCTGACAATGGTGTAATTCCTCGGTTCTATAAGCCCGCTGCTTTCAGTACGGCCTGGACGGCAAAGTATGTCAAAGCGACAAAAGTTAAAGTCGCAACGATACCGACGATGATAAATCGTCGTGGCGGACCGTGTTCGAAATCGTGTGCTTGATTTTTTGAACTTTGCACATTAATGACCGCAGCTAAGACCCTCATAGCGACGTCGCGCAAAGAATGGGGTTTTTCGGAATCGCCGATTCGCATACTATTCTAAGCGTCCATAAGAGGATTCTTCTGGGACCTTACACTGACGTTGCGGTCGTTTACCGACGATCTCACCCTGATTTGGATTCACGACATCCCATGTTCGAACGACTAAAAGAAGATATCGATTGTGTGTTCGCTCGGGATCCGGCGGCACGCACAACCTTGGAAGTCGTTACGACCTATCCCGGGTTGCATGCGATTTTATTGCATCGAGTGAGCCGCTGCCTGTGGGACTTAAATCTTAAATGGCTTGGCCGACTGAATTCGCACTTCGCACGATTCCTGACGGGAATAGAAATTCACCCCGGCGCGACGATTGGGCGACGCTTCTTTATTGATCATGGCATGGGCGTTGTGATCGGGGAAACTGCCGAGATCGGCGACGATTGCACGCTTTATCACGGCGTTACCTTAGGCGGTACTAGCTGGGCAAAGGGTAAACGTCATCCGACTTTATTAAACGGGGTCGTCGTCGGCGCAGGAGCAAAAGTGCTCGGTCCAATTACTCTCGGCGAGAATTGCCGGGTGGGTTCCAATGCAGTTGTGGTCAAGAACGTCCCAGACGGCGCAACGGTCGTCGGTGTGCCTGCCCGAGTCGCCGGCGGGGAAACGGCACATCCTTCTTCAGCCGTGGATAAAGAAAAAACAACGCAGCAGCTTGGATTTGACGCTTATGGTCAAATGCGAGACGTAAACGATCCGCTAGTGCAAGCGCTTGATTCCCTTCTGGAGCATGATAAATCTTTTCAAAATCAGTTAGATGAAATCAAAGCGGCAGTGCAACTGCTGGATCTCGAACGGGCCCAGGCGGATCCAATCAGCAATCGTCATAAGAAGTGAACCGCCAATCTAATTCTTGAGTAATTTAGTTGGTCTCTGCTATGATTCCCGAGTAATTCAGTTGGTTTTAGTTCACTAAACAGGTCATCCCCTATGCGACTTACAACCCGCGGACGGTACGCCGTCACCGCGATGCTAGATTTGGCGCTGCACGAGCACGGCGGTCCTGTGTCACTGTCTGAAATTGCAGAACGCCAAGGCATCTCGCAATCTTATTTGGAGCAGCTATTTTCACGGCTGCGCAAGCGCGGATTAGTTGATGGCACACGCGGACCCGGTGGTGGTTATCGCTTGATGAAGTCGACTGAACAGATTTCGGTAGCCGATGTGATCGATGCAGTCGACGAGACCGTAGACGCAACCCGCTGCGGCGGCCAACGCAATTGCCAAGGCGATCAACGCTGTCTAACTCACGATCTGTGGGCGGATTTGAGCACCCAAATTCGCGAATTCTTGGGCAACATTAGTCTCAACGAACTTGGCGGTCAAAAAGGTGTGCAAATTATCCGCCAATGGCAAGACAAGCGCTGCAACGTCGCACCGCACACGACAGTATAGAGAGGAATTGGATATGTCAGTCACCCTAACGGAGCGCGCGGCAGCGCATGTTCGGAACTACCTCAAAAATGAGAATCGCGCGAAAGGATTACGACTCGGCGTTAAGACCACCGGCTGTTCAGGCTATATGTATGTTGTGGAAACTGCAGATGATATCGGTGAGGCAGACGAAGTTTTCGAGTCGCAAGGGATTCAACTCATTATCGATAAGGAAAATTTGAAGTTCCTTAACGGTACGCAGATCGATTTTGGCCGCGATGGACTAAATGAGGGATTTAAATTTTTGAATCCAAACGTCAAAGAAACTTGCGGTTGCGGTGAAAGTTTTTCGCTAGAAACCGAATTCCCGCCGACGATCGATGTGCACTAGTTAGTCTATTGAAAAATACTATCGCCAGCGTCGTGAAATACTTCACACGAGAACAATAAGGTAATTGAAGATGGCAAGCCAGCCGCAAGACATAACCGATTTCGTCAATCGAAAATACGAAGCAGGATTTTATACTGACATCGAGCAGGACAGCGTTGCGCCCGGGCTCAATCCAGGGGTCATTGAATTCATTTCGAAAAAGAAAGGCGAACCGCAGTGGATGCTCGATTGGCGGTTGAAAGCCTATGAACGCTGGACCAAGATGGCGGAGCCGAAATGGGCTCATGTGCATTATCCGCCGATAGACCTACAGGCTATTTCGTATTATTCGGCACCGAAATCGCAAGACGATCGCCCGAAGAGCTTAGACGAAGTCGATCCCGAACTCATCGCCACCTACGAGAAACTTGGCATCCCGCTCGAAGAACAGAAAATGCTGGCCGGCGTGGCCGTCGACATGGTTTTTGATAGTGTCTCGGTGCACACCACGTTCAAAGAAAAGCTCGCCGAAGTAGGGGTCATTTTTTGTTCGTTCTCAGAGGCCGTCATTAATCACCCAGAACTTATTCAGCGCTATTTGGGCAGCGTTGTACCTGTATCAGACAACTATTTTGCGGCGTTAAATTCTGCCGTATTTACTGACGGTTCGTTTGTCTATATCCCGAAGAACACACGCTGTCCCATGGAACTTTCAACGTACTTTCGCATTAACGCGATGAATACCGGACAGTTCGAACGGACGCTAATCATCGCCGACAGCGGTAGTCACGTTAGTTATCTCGAAGGTTGTACTGCGCCCATGCGTGATGAAAACCAGTTACATGCTGCGGTCGTAGAGCTTGTGGCACTTGATGACGCGGAGATCAAATACTCCACGGTGCAAAATTGGTATCCCGGAGATGAAAACGGCGTTGGCGGTATTTACAACTTTGTAACAAAACGCGGTGACTGTCGTGGTAACAATTCAAAAATATCGTGGACTCAAGTCGAAACAGGGTCCGCGATCACGTGGAAATACCCGAGCTGCATCCTGAAAGGTGACAACTCGATCGGTGAATTTTATTCAGTTGCGCTCGCAAGAAATTGTCAGCAAGCGGATACGGGAACGAAAATGGTGCACCTGGGCCGCAATACCCGGAGCACCATTATTTCTAAAGGTATTTCTGCGGATCGCGGTCAGAATGCCTATCGCGGTTTGGTGCGAATCGCGAAAGGTGCAACGAATGCGCGAAACTATACGCAATGTGACTCGTTACTCATCGGGGATCGATCAGGAGCGCATACGTTTCCCTACGTCGAAGTAAAAAACTCTAGCGCACAAATTGAGCACGAAGCATCGACTTCAAAAATTAGTGATGACCAACTGTTCTACTTACGCCAACGAGGGATCCGCGACGAAGACGCGATCAACATGATCGTCAATGGTTTTTGCCGCGACGTTTTCAAAGAGTTACCGATGGAATTCGCAGTCGAAGCACAAAAATTGCTTAGCATTTCTCTGGAAGGTTCGATTGGCTAAGTGCAGTAAATAGTGGCGCATACGCCTGGGAAACAACATGCTCGAAATTACTAATTTACAAGTCTCGGTCGGGAAAAAACCGATTTTGAAGGGCCTCAGCCTCACCGTTAAGCCAGGCGAAGTCCACGCCATTATGGGTCCGAATGGATCGGGCAAAAGCACGCTTGCGCACGTCATCGCGGGTCGTGACGGATACAACATTACTGGTGGCAGCGTAACTTTTAATGGCAAAGATTTACTTAGCTTGGCGCCTGAAGAACGTGCGGGCGAAGGCGTGTTTCTAGCCTTTCAATATCCGGTCGAGATACCAGGGGTCAATAACGTTTATATGCTTAAAGCCGCGCTCAACGGGATCCGAAAATATCGCGGCGAAAAGGAACTCGATGCGATCGAATTTTTGAAGATTGTAAAAGCGAAAACCAAAGCAGTCGGCATTGACGACGGCTTGCTGAATAGACCGGTTAACATGGGATTTTCTGGCGGCGAAAAAAAGCGCAATGAAGTGTTTCAAATGAGCGTGCTTGAGCCGCACTTGGCAATCCTGGACGAGACCGACTCAGGTCTTGACATCGACGCGCTGAAAGCCGTTGGTGATGGGGTGAACCAACTGCGCGATGGCAGTCGATCGTTTGTGGTCGTCACCCATTATCAACGCTTACTCGACTATATCGTGCCGGACTTCGTCCATGTCTTAGCTGGCGGACGAATCGTTCGTTCAGGCGATAAGGGCTTGGCGCTCGAGTTGGAAGAGCGCGGTTACGACTGGTTAAAAGACGAAGCGAGCGTTGTATGAACTTGTTGAGCGACCAATTGGCCGAACAATTTCAGCAACACGCAGGAACGCTACCCGGCGCTGGAAAACCGCGAGTCGCCGATTTTCGACGCGAAGCTTTTACACGCTTCGAGAAAATCGGCATGCCGACGTTGCGCCAGGAAGATTGGAAGTACACAGACATTCGCCCGTTGCGGGAATCTAATTACATTGCACTTGGCGATCACGAATCCGTCGCCTCCAACAAGCTCACCCAGGCAGACCTCCCGTTCCCAATTTTATCAAGCCACGTCGCGGTATTTCTGGATGGCATTTTCAATTCGGATTTATCATCCTTGGACACACTGCCGTGGGGCGTTACGTGCACGACCATCGCCGATTTTCTGCAACGCGATGGTGATGAAGTCGCGCCGTTTTTAAATCAATTCGATACGGCGTTCCCGGCACTAAACTGTGCACTGGTCGAAGACGGCATGCTCGTCCAAGTAGCCGCCGGGGTGAACTTTAATGAGCCTATTCAAGCACTCTATGTCAACACGGTGTCACCTGGAGCGAGGCTAAACAGCGCACGCTTGATTATCAGCGCGAGCGCGAATAGCGAAGTGACGATAATCGAAAGCCACGCAAGCGTAGCTGGCTCAACGAACGCGACAAATGCGCTGACCGAGATCAACGCCGAAACAGGTGCAAATGTTTCTCACTACCGCATCCAAATTGACAATGCCTCCTGTCATCACATCGGAAATGTCTACGTCGCAGTTGCTAATGATGCGTCGGTGAACACCTACTCATTTGCGTTTGGCGGTGCGATTACACGGATTGATGTGAATGCCGACCTCATCGGCCGGGGCGCTCACGTCACGATGAATGGATTATTTATGGTCAATGACGGCCAGCACATCGATCACCATACGCGCGTACGGCATAGAGTTGGCGAGACGACGAGTAGTGAAAACTATAAAGGTATAGCGGATGGCAACGGGCGCGGCGTATTTAATGGCAAAATTCTCGTCGAGCAAGATGCGCAAAAAATTGAAGCGTTGCAATCGAGTAAGAATCTATTGTTATCTGACAACGCAGAAATTGATACGAAACCGGAGCTCGAGATCTACGCAGACGACGTTAAGTGCGCGCATGGAGCAACCGTCGGCCAGCTGGATGAGGACGCATTTTTCTATTTACGTTCGCGCGGCATTGATGAGCAAACGGCGCGCAGCATATTAACGTTCGCGTTCGCCGCCGATATCGCTGCGAGCGTCACTGTTGCGCCGCTACGCGAGTGGTTAGAAAGAATCATCATGACCCGAACTCATGCGGCAGGAATCAATGAGATCGACGATCGTGGGTAAAGCGCAAGCACCGCAATTGAAGCTACCGTTTGACGTCGACAAGATCCGGAATGAATTTCCGATCCTGGGCGAAACCGTTAATGGCCATCGACTCGTCTATTTAGACAACGCTGCCACCACGCACAAACCGCAGGTTGTCATCGATACGATCAGTCGATACTACGAGGCGCAAAACTCAAACATTCACCGCGGCGTCCATACCTTAAGCCAGCGCGGCACTGACGCATTTGAAAATGCCAGGCAGATCGTTCAAAAATTTATCAATGCACCAACGCCGAGCGAGATTATTTTCACGCGCGGCACAACAGATTCTATTAATTTAGCAAGTCAATGCCTGGCGCAACTCGTACTTAATGCGGGTGACGAGATCTTAGTTTCGGAATCGGAACATCATTCGAATATTGTCCCGTGGCAAATGGTGGCCGCTCAATATGGCGCAAATTTAATTGTTGCACCGATAGATGACACTGGCGAAATCGTCATTGAAGAATTCGAAAAACGCCTCAACGCGAAAACGAAGATCGTATCAATCGGTCATATCTCCAACGCGCTAGGAACTATAAACCCGGTCAGAGAAATGACCCGGCGGGCCCATGCGATTGGTGCAAAGGTATTGATCGACGGTGCCCAATCAATCGCTCACATTGGGGTTGATGTGCAAGACCTTGAGTGTGATTTATACGCGTTCTCTGGCCATAAGGTATTCGCGCCGACTGGAATCGGCGTACTGTATGGCAAACGCGAGCTCCTCGAGGCGATGCCACCGTACCAAGGCGGCGGCGATATGATCAAAGAAGTTCGTTTCGAACATACGGAATATAACGACGTACCGTACAAGTTCGAGGCCGGCACACCGCATATTGCTGGGGCGATTGGTCTAGGCGCAGCGCTCGAATATCTATCAACCATCGATTTTCGCGCCGCTTTAGCTCACGAGGACGAATTACTTAACTATGTGAGCGAGCGGCTTAACGACATTGACGGCGTGCGCATGATCGGCACGGCACGCGACAAAGCAGCAGTCGCGTCGTTCGTCATCGATAAGATCCATCCGCAAGATGTTGGTTTATTGTTAGACAGCCAAGGCATTGCAGTGCGAACCGGGCATCATTGTGCAATGCCCGTCATGCAGCATTTCGGCATTCCCGGAACGGTTCGCGCGTCATTGTCCATATACAACACGCGCCATGAAATTGACTACTTTATCGATGCACTATTAAAAGCCAAATCAATGCTTGCCTAAATGGCAACCTAGCGAGTTTACGATGAGCGAATACCCCAACTATAAAGATCCAGTTCACCTGTCGCGCGATTGCGCAGCGATACTAATACCCGACGGCGCAGATATTACCCTAAGCGAAGGAACGGCTGTCTTTATTACCCAAGCACTTGGCGGTTCTGTCACGGTTAATGTCAACGGCAACCTCGCGCGGATTGCCGCGCACAATGTTGACGCCCTTGGTTTGGAAGTCGCGTCGCGGCCGTCAGATGATCACGTAATAGTTGGTGATGGTACGGTTGATGAGTCACTCGTATGGGACCAACTACGCACGTGCTACGACCCCGAAATTCCGATCAATATCGTCGAGCTTGGCCTGATCTATCGTTGCGCGGTGCAACCACTAGAAAGCGGCGGAAACCTAGTGGATATTGATATGACCCTCACCGCACCCGGTTGTGGGATGGGGCCGTTTCTCGTTGACGATATTGAACAAAAGTTGGCGCTCGTGCCGAACGTCGCGAAAGTGAAAGTCGAATTGGTTTTTGACCCTATTTGGAATTCCGAAATGATGTCTGATGCCGCGAGATTGGAAACCGGCCTGTATTAGTCAACCGCCCTGACAATCCTGGCATTGTTAGCAGTGGACTCGGCGACAATGCGGACCCAACCGCGCTGTTGCCCGCGTAGTCACAAGCCGTTAGTAGCAGCAGAGCGAATTGCGCGCAAATGTAACAAATCAGTTTTGCGTAAGTGATTTTCGAGGGCGCAGCCCCTATAATACCGCTTTTTTTTCAATACCTTATGAAATAATCTTAGGAGCATGGTCTCAATGGCTACGGAACGAACATTTTCTATCATCAAACCCAGCGCTGTTGCGGCCAATAATATCGGTGGAATACTGGCTAAATTCGAGGCTGCAGGCTTGAAAATCGTTGCGGCGAAAATGGTCCATTTGACCCGTGCCCAAGCTGAAGAATTCTATGGCGTGCACCGTGCGCGCCCGTTTTTCGGAGAGCTCGTGGACTTCATGATTTCAGGCCCTATCCTCGCCCAGGTGCTAGAGGGGGAAGATGCGATAAAGTTGAACCGCGAGGTCATGGGGGCGACCAACCCGGCCGAAGCGGCGCCCGGCACGATTCGAGCGGAATTCGGTAAGGATATTTCGGAAAATGCAGTGCATGGCTCCGACGCACCAGAAACGGCGGCGACCGAAATCGCGTTTTTCTTTGATCAAAGCGCGATATTCTCGCGCTGAGACTGAACTGTGAGCCCCGTAGCAACAAACCTCGGCGACCTTGATGTTAAGGGGCTAAATGTTTTTATGGCGAAGATCGGCGAAAGTCGCTTTCGCACGAGCCAGTTGCTTAAATGGATCCATCAATTTGGCATTGTCGACTTCGACGCAATGACAAACTTGAGTAAATCATTTAGGCAGCGTCTTGCCAGTGATACTGAAATCCGCTTCCCGGAAATCGTCGATACCCAAGAATCTACGGACGGGACGATCAAGTGGCTGTTGCGAGTAGATTCTGGTAATTCGATTGAGACTGTTTTCATCCCTGAAAATGACCGCGGTACTTTGTGCGTATCCTCACAAGTGGGTTGTCCACTCGATTGCCAATTTTGTGCAACCGCGAAGCAAGGATTCAATCGCAATCTAAGTGTTGGTGAGATTATCGGGCAAGTATGGTTGGCTGCGCGCGAGCTTGGCCAGACGCCGAAAACGAACCGTCGAATTACGAATGTGGTGATGATGGGCATGGGCGAACCATTACTCAATTTCGACAACGTGGTTAGTGCGATGGAGTTGATGATGGATGACCATGCCTACAACCTCGCGCGTAAAAAAGTCACGCTATCCACGGCTGGTCACGTACCCGGGATCTATAGATTGCGCGACACCTGCCCGGTCAGCTTGGCGATATCCTTGCATGCCCCGATTGACGAATTGCGCGACGTATTGGTGCCGATCAATCGAAAGTACCCGATAGATTCCTTGATCGACGCCTGTCGTAGCTATGTAGGCTCGAATCCACATGATCAAATCACATTCGAGTACGTCATGCTAAAAGACGTGAACGACAGCCAAGCATTGGCTCGCGACGTAGTTAAGTTACTCCGAGGTCTTCCGGCTAAGGTAAATTTAATTCCGTTTAACCCGTTTGACGGTGCGAATTACGAATGTTCGTCGCGAGAAACCATTGACGAATTTCGCCGTGAACTCGTGAAGGCAGGCATTGTCACAATCACGCGCAAGACACGTGGTGATGACATCGATGCGGCGTGTGGGCAGCTGGTTGGCAAAGTGTTGTCAAAAAGCGCTAGACGCCGGTCACAACATAAAATGGCAACCCTATAATGATCCGCACCACTTCGATCCTTGGAGCGTCGATGCTCTTGCTGCTTGCGCTGGGCGGCTGCGCGTCGAACACGAAAAACGAAAATATAAAACCGCAAGATCGAACCAAGGTTGCCGATCTGAACACGCAGATCGCTATCGCTTACATTCGTGATGGAGATTTCGAACCCGCATTGGAAAAGCTCGAGAAAGCAATCAGCGCGGATCCCAATCATGCGCCTACCTATAGCACCTTGGGTCTGCTCTATAATAGAGTTGGCGAATTTGATAAAGCGGATAAAAATTTCGAGAAAGCTGTGCAGCTGGATCCGAAAAATTCCTCAATCTTAAATAACTACGGGCAAGTACTTTGCCAGCATGGTCAATTCGAGAAAGGCCAGCAAATGTTCCTCAAGGCTAATGAGAATTCGCTCTACCGAACGCCGGAAATTGCGCTTAGCAACGCTGGCACTTGCGCGATGGCAGCCGGTGATCTTGCTGCCGCAGAAACACATTTCCGTGAGGCATTGAAAATAAATCCCCGCGTGGCGCCGCCGCTACTGCAAATGGCTGTCATAAGCTACTCCCTAGAACGCTATCTGCCCGCACGCGGCTATTTGCAACGCTATCTGGAAGTCGCGAACCACGTGCCGGAAAGTCTCTGGATCGGCATTCAGGTTGAACGCGAATTGGGCGATAAGGACGCTGTATCGAGTTACAGTTTACTGTTGCAAAAGGAGTACCCAGATAGCCAGCAGACACAACTCTTTTTAGAGTCGCAAGGTCAGTAATGTCATTGAGTGAGGAGAAAGCACAAAACCCTGGGACCGGACCTAAGTTGTCTCCCGGGCGTCTGATTGCACAGAGCCGAGAAGCGCACTCGCTCAGCGCCAGCGCACTGGCCACGCGATTGCGGCTAGATCCAAAAATTGTTCAGGCTTTGGAGCGCGACGATTTCGAAAACCTCCCGGCACCCATGTTTATTAAGGGCTACATTCGAGCAATTGCCAAAGAATTAAATTTAGACGTCGAAGTTGTCTTAAGCGCCTATGACGGACTTGCCATCATCGCCCCCCCGCCGCTGGCAGGTTTTGCCTCGCGAGCGCCTATTCAAGTCGGTGTAAACAGTGGGGTTGTAAAGGCCGTCACTTTTGGACTGATTGGCCTACTTGTCCTATTGATTGTCAGCTGGTGGCGATCACAGGGAGATATCCCGGTAGCGGTCGAAGAGACCGTAACCGAACAACAAATTCAGCGCGATGATCGCATTGATTTACTGACTTCTCCGGACCTCGAAGCCTCAATCGATGCACCAGGTTTGCCACTGAATGTTAAGCAGGAAGAGTTCGTCGATGGCCATTTTGATTTGGAGTCGCAAACAGATTCCGTATCTGAACCGTCATCCGAGGCGCGCTCGGAACCCGAATCTTCATCCGAGAACGACGCTTTGGTAACCGAATTAGAAGCTGAGGGCGAGTCTAGCTTACAGCCCGGCAGTCAGCAGCTCGTCATCAAAACAAAAAATGAAGCTTGGGTAGAAATTTATGCAGCAGATGGTTCCGAACTCTTTTTCGGTCTTGCCAAACCAAACAAACCGATCAAGTTAGACGGGTACCCGTATTACCGACTCATTGTCGGTAATACGGACTCCGTTACGCTGCAGCATGCAACGAAAGATGTCGACATAAAATCCCTAGCAGTTGACGGCGTTGCGCAACTCGAACTGGGAACGAAACCGGTAGCTCGAGACGGTCCGCGATGAAGCTTCAATCTATCCGCGGCATGAATGACATCGTGCCGCCTCATTCGAGTCGTTGGCAACAGGTGGAAAAGTTACTCGCTGATATCTTACGCAGCTATGGGTACAGACAAATCCGTCTACCGATTATGGAGAATACTGCCGTATTCGAGCGCTCGATCGGAGACGTGACTGACATAGTACAAAAGGAAATGTACACCTTCGCCGACCGTAATGGCGACAGCCTGAGCTTGCGACCCGAAGGCACTGCCGGTTGCGTCAGGGCGGTCCTCGAAAATGGTTTAATCCAACAGGGCCTACGTAAACTTTGGTACATCGGCCCCATGTTTCGCCACGAACGTCCGCAAAAAGGTCGCTACCGTCAATTTCATCAGATCGGCGTAGAAGTTTTTGACCTTGCGGGTCCTGATATCGACGCCGAGCTTATCCTAATGACTGCGCGAATGTGGCAAGCCTTAGGACTGACGGACCTGCGACTCGAATTGAATACCTTGGGCACGGTCGCAAACCGCAAAGCGTATCGATCAGTATTGTTTGACTATTTTTCTGCCTCGAAGGATCAACTCGACGAGGATTCTCTGAATCGACTAGAACGCAACCCGATGCGGATTTTAGATAGCAAAAACCCAGCGCTACGCCCATTAATAGACAATGCGCCACAACTGATCGAGCATCTAGACAATATGTCTAGAGAGCATTTCGAGCGACTCAGCAGCATATTGAATACAGCTGGCATCGAATTCCAGATCAATCCCCTCCTCGTAAGAGGCCTGGATTACTATTCCAATACAGTGTTCGAATGGATCACTGATTCGCTGGGTGCTCAGGGAACGGTATGCGCCGGCGGGCGTTATGACGGTCTCGTTGAAACGCTAGGGGGTCGCCCAACCCCAGCGATCGGATTCGCGATGGGTCTCGAGCGACTAATTGAACTGGTTCAAATGGATCGCAGCGACGACATCGATGATGACGCGGATATTTATCTTGTGAGTACTGATGACGCGTACGTGAGCGAGATTCTGGTGCTCGCCGAACAAGTTCGCCGTGCGGGACCGCAATGGAGAGTCGTTTGTCATTGCGGCGGAGGCAGTATTAAATCGCAAATGAAGAAGGCCGATCGAAGTGGTGCACAGGTCGCTTTGATTATTGGCGAGAATGAAAGTCAAAATAAAGCTGTAACGATCAAACCGCTGCGTAACCAAGCCGAACAAGTTACCGTTGCGTATGATCTCGCAATCGATCGGGCACGGAGTTTTTTGGTTCCGGGCGCTGAGCGTGAAGATGTGACGTTATAATGCCCGGCCTTATCCCCAATTGATCCATGCGCTAGCACCTTTCATCTGCCGAGATGTCGAACCCTAGGCATTGATCGAACCCTACACGCTGATGTGATCAAAGAGTCGCTCGAATAAGGCTTCATTACTCGTGGACCTTGACCCGCATTAGAAAATCGGGGCTAACAGGAGAACAACGTTGGACGCATATACAACCGAAGAAGAACAAATAGCCAAAGTCAAAAACTGGTGGAATGAGAATGGCAAAGCGATTGTCCTCGGGCTCGTGCTGGGATTAGGCGGATTATTCGGTTACCGATATTGGGAATCTACGCGAATCGCCGAAGGGCAGAATGCGTCCATCAACTACGAACACTTGCTAAGTGTCGCATCAAACGGCGCAAGTGACGAAGCAACGGCCGCAGGGCAAGCCATTATTGCGGGTTATCCGAAAAGCACTTACGCGCGGCTAAGCGCACTCGTACTCGCTAAGCTCGCGGTCGACGTACGCGACCTGCCAGAAGCGAAGTCGCGATTGCAGTGGGTGATTGATAATTCGAAAGACGGAAAGATCAAACCGATGGCTCAAGCAAGAATGGCACAGGTGTTACTGGCCGAGGGGAATGTCGAGGCGGCGAGTAGTATCGTCGCCGAAATCGATCCCGCGCATGCCGATTTGTTTACCGAATTGCGCGGTGATGTTTTGTTAGCAACCGGCAAAATTGAAGAGGCACGGAAAATGTACGAACAAACGCTGGATGGGGCGTTGAAACGCAGCAACTCCGGTGCAATTGTCCAACTCAAGATTGACAATTTGAATGTAGCAGCTCAGTAAGCCAGTTGAATATGCAAATATTACGAGCGCCACTTCTTGTATCGATGATCCTAGTGCTCGGCGCCTGTGGGGCCGTTACGGAACAGGTAAGGAACCTCACGGGAGGCGAATCTGATAACTCAACTCCACCAGCCGAATTACTTGATTTTGAACCAACCATCGAAGTCGAAAGAATATGGTCCGATAGATATGGCAAAGGCGTCGACGAACTTTTTATCGAACTGATCCCAGCGTCGTACAAAGACTCAATTTTTACCGCCGATCGTGATGGACGGACCATCGCAATGGATGCGGCGACGGGTAAAAAAATCTGGACCATACGGGATAAAGAATTTCGTATTTCTGGCGGCCCCGGGGCAGGCGAAGGTCTCGTCTACGTCGGCACCTCGGATGCCGAAGTGATCGCACGAGATGCTGAGACGGGTGAAGAGAAATGGGTAGCGTATGTCTCTAGCGAAGTGCTCGCAGCGCCGGTCGCGGCTCAAGGAACAGTCGTTGTACGGACAGGAGACGGCAAGCTCTTTGGACTGCACGCCGAGTCTGGTAAACGAAAATGGATTTATGATCGAACTATTCCAGTATTAACGTTACGTGGCACCGGGACCCCGGTCATTCATGAAAATACGGTCATCGCCGGATTTGACAATGGTCGACTGGTGGCGCTTGATCTCGATACGGGCAAACAGGAATGGGAAACAAGCCTAGGCGTACCGAGCGGCCGATCAGATTTAGAAAGATTGGTCGATATCGATGCGGAACCAACGATCCTCGATGACACGGCCTACATCGCTAGCTTTCAGGCAAATGTCGCGGCCGTGTCCGTCTTCAGCGGACAGCTTGAATGGACTCGCGAAATCTCGTCGCATTCGAGATTGGCAGCCGATGAATCTAGAGTCTATGTGACAGACGACAAAGGTTTTGTCTGGGCTCTTGATCGAAAGTCCGGGACGTCTATTTGGAAGCAAGAAGGACTCAAAGCAAGAAAAGTAACCGGCCCTGCAGTGATTGGGAATTATGTTGTGGTCGGGGATTTCGAAGGCTATTTGCATTGGATAAATAGTGAAACCGGTGAATTCGTGAATCGACTTCGTCTAGATAAACACCGCATATTGGTTCCATGCCGGAAAGTCGGAGATATTCTATTGGCCATCAGCACCTCCGGAGAATTAAGTGCTTATAAGCTCACCGGCGCCAGTACGACCGGCGATGAATGAGCGGCACGCGGAATAGGGTTCGATGAACATAGAAATTGAACCGGACACAAAGCCCGTGCTCGCCATCATCGGGCGACCGAATGTTGGCAAATCTACCTTATTCAATCGACTGACGAAAACGCGCGACGCGATCGTAGCGGATGTCGCCGGCGTTACGCGAGACGTTAACGTCGGCGTCGGCAGAATGGGCAACGCCGCTTATTTAGTCGCGGACACGGGTGGCATCGACAGTCTGGCAAAGGGCGACATCACTGCTCGAGTGACTGAACAGGCGTTGGCAATGGTCGCCGATTGTGACGCCTTGCTGCTGCTGGTTGACGGCAAAGAAGGCTTGAATGTCGACGACGAATTCATCGCTGCAGAAGCGAGAAAATCTGGCATTCCGGTCTTTCTCGTCATTAATAAGGTCGATCATATGGACCCGGATCTGATTGGCGTGGAGTTCAATAGACTTGGTCTTAATAATCCCATACCGATTTCGGCGATAAGCGGAATGGGGATCAGTGAACTCGTCGAACAAGTTACGAGCGGCTGGCCTGCTAGCGGTGCCTATCTGTCGCCCGCATCCGAAGCACGGATCCGCGTTGCCATCGTCGGACGTCCAAACGTCGGCAAATCTACCTTGGTCAACCGCATGCTCGGCGAAGAACGGATGATCACGGCAGATTTACCTGGAACAACACACGACAGCGTCGCGACGGAATTCGAACGGCGCTCGCAAGCCTACACTTTGATTGATACCGCTGGTATTCGCCGACGTTCCAAAGTGAATGAGGTCGTTGAGAAATTTAGTGCGATCAAGGCACTTCAAGCAATTGATCTAGCGGCTGTGGTCGTCGTCGTAATGGATGCGCAGGAAGCGATAACCGATCAAGACGTGCACTTACTCGGGCTAGTCGTCGAAAGTGGTCGCTCGGTCGTCATCGCAGTCAATAAGTGGGATGGTCTAGGGCCTGACAAGCGTGACCAAATTCGCCGCGATCTCGATCGAAAGCTCAGTTTTATCGATTACGCCGAGAGAATATTTATTTCTGCCTTACATGGCACTGGAGTCGGTGATCTATTCGATAAAATTTGCGCCGCGTGGCGGTCTTCGCAAGTCACCGCCCAAACCAATCGCGTCACTGAAATGCTGCAACAAGCCATTGCAGCGCATCAGCCTCCATTAGTTCATGGGCGAAGAGTCAAACTGCGCTACGCCCATTTTGGGGGCCGAAACCCGCCGACGATTATAATTCACGGAAATCAGACAACCGCCGTGCCGGAATCATACCGCCGTTATCTAGCGAACTATTTCCAGGCGAAATTTAAACTCGTGGGAACCCAAGTCCGGATCGAATTCAAGCAAAGCAACAATCCATTCGAACACAGACGCAACGTTTTGACTGCGCGACAAGTGCAAAATCGACGTCGTCTAATGAAGCACGTAAAACGCTAGAGAAATCTTAAACGGTTATCCAGGCGCTGGCTCTATCCTGATGCGCGACGTCCCAGGCGACGTTCGTACCGGACAGTGTTGCTGCCAATTGTTGTTCGACTAAGCTTTTGCAGTTTGCGCGCTCGCTAATGTGCGCTGCCAGCACATGGCACAACGGACCGACGGAAAGCTTGGCAAGTAGCTGAACCGCCTGCTGGTTATTGAAATGACCGAGACGACCCGCAATTCGATCCTTAACAGAATCCGGATACTCACAAGCGTCCAACATGAGCGGGTCGTGATTGAATTCCAGAACCAATGCATTGCAGTTCGCAAAATGCTGATTGATATGCTGAGTCTCACTGCCGAAATCAGTGAGCACACCTATCCGCAAGCCCTCAAATTCCACCACGAACTGGCAGGGCTCCTTCGCATCGTGCGGCACGGGTGCAGGATGTAACTGTAGCGAACCAACGGAAAATGGTTCATGCGGCGAGATTTCATGTACATCGATCCCGCGTTGCTCGCCGAAAGAAGACGCGATGAAAGTACCGTGGGTCATATAGACCGGTAATTTATAGCGGCGCGCGAGCGCGCCCACGCCACCGATATGGTCGCCGTGTTCATGGGTAACGACGATAGCGGTGAGGTGCTGGAGATCAAAATTGAGCTCCGCCGCGCGGCCTTCTAAGCGGCGGACCGATAATCCGCAATCGATTAGGACGGCAGAATTTCCGGCTTCTACGACAGTGGCGTTGCCGCTACTACCGCTTGCAAGAACCGCAATTCGCACGCTCCGGACTCCTTATTCGTTAGGCTCAATATTTGATCCGGTAAGCGCTAAGGACCGCCTCGCGCGCATTACTGTCGGCTAGATTGGCGTGTCGAGACGCTTAAGCGTTTCGGATTGATCCCCTGAATGCAGTCCGTTGTCCCACCATGCTCGCTACGCTTACCTAAGTCCGACAGGCTGCTAGGATCCGGCGTTTATCTCTGTGTTCAAACGAGTCAAAAGCTCGATAGCACGCTCACTTGTCGCCCATTTCCCATCTTCATCCAAGACCACCACTTCCGTCTTATCACCCACGCCGGTAAGGCTGAGCTGGAATTGTGTGTCTTCGCCATCCCAAAATTTGAGTTTCGACAACATGCCTTTCTTTTCAGCCGCACCGGAAGTTGGTAATCGAACGAAATAAAGCCCGCGGCTTTCATCCGCTTGCTCGATCGAAATGCCGACGCGATCCAGTGCCGATGCCAAACTCTTCCACGCAACGGGAAAATCTTCGGTCACGGCCATATAAACTTTGCCGCCGCCAGCACTGATCAGTTCCGCGCGCCCCGAGGCAGCGGATCGTTGCTCGCTCGCTTGCGCTGGCTGATCGCCCGGTTCCGCGTCCTCCTGGCTTGATGCAGCGACCGAGCTAGAACTCGAGATTCCGCTAAGTCGTTCCTCGATTTGTTCGACCAGCTTTCGCTCCATAGCGATGTCTCGCGTACGGGGCTGCCACACTAGCTTGTCGCCTTGGGGTACGAGCTCCTCGCCGCGGTGGGAAACATACAACAACGTCGTTCCGTCTTCTTGGCCAGGTTCAGCGAAGACTTTGAATTTGTCGCGAATTAGCTCTTCTTGATTCTCATTCCAGGACGTTTCAACAACGCCAAGTTCTTCATCGTCCAATTCGAGATCATATCCGTGTTCGCGCCAAAACTCGCGCAGCTGCGGCCAAATCTGCGCGGGCACGCCTTCGACAGCAAGAATATGCTCATTGTCCAGCAACTTAATCGCGCCCGTCTCAGAACGCTCCAGCTCAAGATTGCGTTGCCGTTCCGCAGCTCGTTCTTGATACGTTGAAAAACTGGCCGTTCCTGCTTCGCCCGCCGTCGGAATTCCCATCACATCTTGAATTGCGTCAGTCGTCAGATCGGGTGGAATTTCCAGATCCGGGAGCGTTTTGCTTTTCTTGTATTCAGTTCGGTTGTCGGGAATGATCTTGTCCAACTGTGGGGCGAGTTTACCGCAACCAGCGATCATCGCGACCAATAGGAGGCTCGCGATGCAAGTCTTCAGCATTAGGGTGTGACCTCTCGAAAACTCATCTTTTATATGCCATGTAGGATTACGTCCGATAATTCGCATTAAATAGATCTCTCATGCTCGATCCCTGCGCGTGTCAGCGCGCTACTCACTCTTTGTCGAGCCTCGCTAGAAGCCCACGTCAACGGCAATCGGATCCCGGCGTCCGCTAAGCCCATCGCATGGATTGCCCATTTCACGGGGATTGGGTTGGATTCACAAAACAGTTCTTGATGTAGCATCGCAAGCTTTTCGTCGATATCGGCCGCGCGAACTGCATCACCGGACAGCGCCGCACGACACAGATCCGCCATGGCGCGCGGCGCAACATTGGCAGTCACCGAAATGACACCGTCGCCACCAGCCAACATGAACTCACGCCCCGTTGCATCGTCACCGCTTAACAACAAGAAATCTTCACCACAGCCGGAGCGCAACTGCGCTACCCGACCGACTTCGCCGGTTGCTTCCTTCACGCCAATGATATTTTCAAGCTTTGCGAGACGAGCAATCGTTGCTGGCAACATGTCACAGGCTGTTCGCCCTGGAACGTTATACAAGATTTGCGGGATCTTTACTGCTTCGGCAACCGCCTTATGGTGTTGGTAAAGTCCTTCTTGGGTCGGTTTGTTGTAATACGGGGTGACGAGTAAACAGGCGTCAGCGCCCGCTTTGCGTGCGCATTCGGTCAATTTGATAGCTTCGCGAGTGGAATTGGCGCCGGTTCCCGCGATAACGGGTAAGCGCCCGTTGATGTGTGCAACGATTTTCCCAATCGCATCGCAATGTTCTTGCTCGCTTAGCGTTGCGGATTCTCCAGTTGTGCCAACCGCAACGATGGCTGCCGTTCCGTTGTCGACATGGAAATCTAATAGCTGCCGAAATCGAGCCCAATCGATGGGCGTGTCTGGCTTAACGCCGACGAACATCGGGCTTATGATTGCGACCATACTTCCGCGGTAGGGCGACATCGATAAAACTCTCTAAAAATAGCCCGGCATAGTAGCTATACGCCCCAGGTATGACAAGGCGCTGAAACCGCTGTTCCATATTCTTAAACGACTTCGCATTCGTTGCGGTCACCTTGCGGTTATACAACATAAGCATGCACAATAAGTCTTAACTTACCGTGCCTGATAGCGAACCATCTCTAATGCTAAATTACGTTGCCATTTCCGCAATCGGAAAAAATCGGCAAGGACTCGTCGAACCCTTTATTAAGGCCGTCCGCGACTGCGGTTGCAGCGTCGTCGATAGCCGAATGACCGTCCTCGGCAACCAATTTGCAATGATGATGTTGTTGTCCGGTACTTGGGACGCGATCGCAAAAATTGAAAATCTACTACCGCGGCTCGAAGAACAATTACAACTGTCAACCATCGTCGAGCGCACCGTAATCCGTAAAACAGACGGCAGCTCGATGCCTTATGCGATAGAAGTGGTCGCAGCTGACGATCCTGCCATCGTGCACGAAATGGCGCAGTTCTTCACCGAGCGAGAAGTCAGTATCGAAGATTTATACTCGGGAACCTATACGGCTGCGCATACCGGCACGCCGATGTTCTCGTTACATATGACAATCGCCGTGCCGACTGACGTCTCCATCGCGACTTTGCGCGGTGAGTTTATGGAATTTTGTGATCAGCTGAATCTCGATTCAATTATGGAACCCGTTAAATAACGCGGCGTTTTTGTGCTAAATCCTTGCACTGCAGTGACTGCTGATTTTGCCGCATAAAACTCGACTGTTCGTTCTCGACACGAACGTGCTATTGCACGATCCCTTCGCGGTGTTCCGCTTCAAAGAACACGACGTCTTCGTTCCAATGATGGTCCTAGAAGAACTCGATGCGGCCAAGAAAGGCGTCTCCGACCTCGCACGCGCAGCACGTCAAGTGAGCCGTAATTTAGAAGACATACTGAATGGCTCCGACCGAGCAGCTATCGAACGCGGTTTGAGCCTACCTAAGATCGACTTTTCAAGTGCGGACAATAATCCAGGCGGACGGTTATTTTTGCAAACAACCGCGCCCGAAACGCCACCCGTCATCGGAGCCATGCCCGGCAACACGCCTGACAATAGTATCTTGGCCGCGACCCTGAGTGCCGCGGAGCTATTTCCGGCGCGCGAAGTCATCTTAGTGTCGAAGGACATTAATTTGCGTATCAAGGCGCGGATTCTAGGGATCACGGCAGAAGATTATTACAACGATAAAACGCTCGACGATGTAGAGCTACTCTTCACGGGCATGCGTGGACTCGATGCAAACCATTGGGCGAAAGCGATCAAAGCTGCCGTAGACCGTGCGCAAAGCGGCGGCACGGTTTACCGACTCGACGACGATGGCTTAGGTGAGCTCTTCCCGAACGAATGCGTCCACACGCTTGATGAAAAAAATGAAACTATCGTGCGAACGAGTACCGACGCTAGGCAAAAATTCGAACCCTCGAAAAACTACCGCGACGAACGCAGTTCGGTGTGGGGAATAAGGGCTCGCAACCTCGAGCAGAACTTTGCGCTTAATTTATTGATGGATCCTGATATTGACTTCGTTTCACTGATTGGAGTGGCTGGGACGGGTAAGACGCTGCTTGCGTTAGCAGCCGGTTTGTCCCAAACGATGGAAACGAAACACTATCAAGAAATCATCATGACCCGGGAAACTGTCCCAGTCGGTGAGGACATCGGTTTCCTACCAGGCACTGAAGAAGAGAAAATGACACCCTGGATGGGCGCGCTGCTCGATAACTTGGAAGTCCTCACCCATACAACCGAAGGGGGCGGCTGGGGACGCGACGCGACCTCAGATCTACTCCACAATCGAATTAAAATCCGCTCGTTGAGCTTTATGCGTGGACGAACTTTTCTCAATCGCTACATCATAATAGACGAGGCGCAAAATCTTACGGTCAAGCAGATCCGCACGCTTATTACTCGCGCCGGACCAGGTTCGAAAATTGTATGCCTAGGGAATATCGGACAGATAGATTCGCCCTACTTGAGTGAAACAACGTCTGGATTGACCTATGCCGTCGATCGATTTAGATCGTGGAAGCATAGTGGGCACGTAACTTTAACGCGCGGTGAACGATCGCGCCTCGCAGATTTTGCTACAAACAATCTCTAACGCGAGGCATGTGCGTCGCTATCAAGTCAATGTCAGGTGACGCCTAGGCGGGCTGCGATGTCTCTAATGGGACGTCGCTTGCCCGAGGCCATGAGTTCAATAACGACTTCACTAGAGTTGCCAACGGTATGGCGAAAAACACACCCCAGAAACCCCACAAGCCGCCAAAAACTAACACCGCGACAATTATCGCAACCGGATGAAGATTCACGACATCAGAAAATAACAGCGGCACTAAAAGATTGCCGTCTAGCGCCTGAATGATGGCGTAGGCGATCATGATCCAAACGAAATCGTTACCCCAACCGAGTTGCAAATAAGCAGCTAATGCAACCGGCAAGGTTACCACCGCAGCGCCGAGGTAGGGGACGATGACGGACAAGCCCACAATGACGCCGAGCAATGGGGCATATGACAAACCGAGAAACGAAAACGCCGTATAGGTAACACTGCCAACAATGAATATTTCATAAACCTTGCCGCGCACGTAATTACCAATCTGATCGTCCATCTCCGACCAGACCCTCTTAAGCACGCTATGCTCGGCCGGTAGAAAAGCGGCGATCCAGCTGAGCAACTGCTTTTTGTCTTTCAAGAAAAAGAACACTAACACGGGTCCTAAAATAACGTAGATCAATGCCGTCACAAAAGCCGGGATGGACGCCAAGGACATCGACAGGACGTTTTGCCCAAAGTCACTAATCGCGATCCGAATACCATTGATCAGATTGTCGATCTGGGTGGTATTGATAATATTCGGATAGATTTCGGGCAACCGTAGCAGCAATTCCCGCCCCTCATTGATCATGCGCGGAAGTTCGTGCACGAAATTAGTCACTTGTCGGGACAGTATCGGCATTAAACCGAGTAGCAGAAAGATGAAAACCGCAAGAAACAAAGTAAATATAATTGCAACAGCGAGCAGGCGAGGAATGCCACGTTGCTCGAGTTGGATAACAGCACCCTCAAGTAAGTAGGCAATAACGATCGCGGCAAGCGCTGGCGCGAGCATGTGGCCAAAGTAGAGGATTACGACAGTGCTGATCGCTAACAACAAGACTAGTAACACCGCTTGCGGATGCGAGAAGTAGCGGCGATACCAGATACTGACAATGTCGAACATTTTGTGTCGCTTGTTTTGATGCCGATGAGTTAATCGTGGGTCGAGTATATCGTTCGCCCGATATCTGCGACAACTCACCACAATCACGTTCGCGAGGCGCTGCACGCCAAGCACAATATGGCTAGACTAACAGCTCGCGGGGGACGCCATGAAAATATTTGCGACGTACAACATCAAAGGGGGAGTCGGTAAAACTGCTGCAGCAGTCAATCTTGCCTACTTGTCTGGACAGAGCGGATTTCGAACCCTGGTGTGGGATCTCGATGCGCAAGGCGCGGCAACTTATTATTTCCAGGTTGCGGCGCATTTGAAAGGCGGTAGTGAACGACTATTGCGACGTAAAAAAAATCTCCATAAGGCGGTGCGCGCCACGAACTACGAGCTTGTCGATATTATTCCGTCGGACTTCTCACTAAGAAACCTCGATATTGATTTAGCGAGCGAGAAGGATCCTGAATACCGGCTCAACAAGTTGCTTGGTTCTGTAGGGGATCAGTATGACGTCGTCATCTTAGATTGTGCACCGACGATATCCCTGGCGTCAGAAAACGTCATTAATATGGCAGATTGGCTTTTAATCCCACTGATCCCAACTCACTTGTCGCTACGTGCTTACGACCAATTACACAAATTTTTCGTTGCGGGGGATCTGGACCAGAATCACCTATTGCCATTCTTCTCGATGGTCGATAAGCGCAAACGCTTGCATCGCGATCTAATAGTTGAGTTTGCAGCAGCGCATCCAGAATTGATTCGCACGTACATTCCATATCTTAGCCAGATCGAACAAATGGGTGTTCATCGCGCGCCCATCGGAGATTTCGCGAGTAGCAGCGCGGGTGCGCGTGCGTTTAATGCTTTGTGGGAATCGGTAATGAAACGCACGGTCCTCGCCGTATGATTGGCTAATCGAAAATGATAATTAACGCTACCGAGCCGCCTCGCTCTCGTCCGACAGCAACCGAGCTTGTCGAAAATATTCGGATATGGGGAGCCGATCTCGGTTTTCAACAAGTCGGCATTACCGATATCGATTTGTCTGAAGATGAGCGACGTCTCGACCGTTGGTTAGGGCAGCAACATCATGGTGAAATGGCGTATATGGCGCGGCACGGAACTAAGCGCTCTCGACCTGCAGAGCTAGTGCCACAGACTGTCTCAGTCATTTGTGTACGAATGAACTACATGAGCGATGCGGCTGCCGAGCCATGGGGGGTGCTTGGTGACCCCGATCTTGCATACGTATCGCGCTACGCGCTTGCCCGGGACTACCACAAACTGATGCGCTCACGCTTAAAACAATTGGGCCGAAAAATTAGCGCCGAAATTGACTCGTTTGGATTTCGTGTGTTTACCGATAGCGCACCCGTGCTTGAGCGCGCGTTAGCACGCAAAGCCGGGCTCGGCTGGTTCGGCAAGCATAGTAACTTGATTAGTCGTGAAGATGGTTCGTGGTTTTTCCTGGGTGAAATTTACACTGATTTTTCATTGCCCGCTGACCGAGAGTTCGACCAAAATCATTGCGGTCGATGTGTCGCTTGTATCGACGTCTGTCCTACCCAAGCCATCGTAGCGCCTTATGAAGTTGACGCCCGGCGTTGCATTTCATATTTAACTATCGAACTTCGCGGCGTCATACCAACGCAATACCGCTCACTCATCGGCAATCGAATTTTTGGTTGCGACGACTGTCAGCTAGTTTGTCCTTGGAATCGCTTCGCGAAGCTAAGCAGTGAAGCAGATTTTGCTCCTCGCCACCGACTCGATTCCAGTTCCTTAATGGAGTTGTTTGCCTGGTCTGAATCAGACTTCAATGTTCGCACTGAAGGCTCCGCGATACGACGGATATCGTTCGAACAGTGGCAGCGCAACCTAGCGGTAGCGCTAGGCAATGCGCCGACGTCGAAATTAGTCGTAGAGGCATTGACAACCCGTCTCGCCGACACCACGCCGCTTGTCGCGGAACATATTCATTGGGCGATTGAACAGCATTCGGGTCAGTTGCCAAACTATGGCGGCGCAGAAAATCATGATCTACGTTCGTCATAAACCCATATGGAAATGATTCAATGGCCGACTCATCCGACCTAAATCAACAAACTTATGACTGGTGTGTACGCGCTTTCGGCCGGGTGAAAAATATGCTCGGCGTGCGCATAAAGTTACACCACGAACAAGGTCAGATTGAGCAAGGCGACATATTTCTGTTCAATCACTTCGCACGGGCAGAAACGTTCATCCCGCAATATTTAATTTATCGTGAAACAGGCGCCTTTTGTCGTTCGGTTGCTGCCGCCGAATTTTTCAAGGGGAATGGACGGTTTACGCAAGTATTACGCGACTTGGGTGCGGTACCGAGTAACCACCCGGATCTTATGGCCTTGCTTGCGCGAGATATTCTGCGTGGCCGAAAAATTGTCATTTTTCCGGAAGGCGGAATGGTCAAAGACCGCCAAGTCTTAGACGATGAAGGGCAATACAGCGTTTTTTCTCGATCAGCCCAATCGCGACGCAAACATCATACGGGAGCGGCACGCCTTGCCATTGGCTTGCAGATTGTGAAGTTGCGCGTCCTTGAAGAACATCAGCGAAATAACCATCGATTGCTAGAAGAATGGGCCGAACGTTTAGAACTACCTTCGGTCGAGTCGCTCATACAAAACGCGAAACGTCCCGTGTCTTTAGTACCAGCAAATATCACTTTCTATCCGCTACGAATTAGCGACAACATCTTGCGCAAAGGCGCCGACATGTTGCACGGAAGTTTAAGTCAGCGAGCGATCGAGGAACTCATTGTCGAAGGTAATCTTTTTTTCAAAACGACTGACATGGACATTCGACTTGGCGATGCGATTTGTCCGTTGGAAACGTGGGCTTGGTGGGAGCGATGGTCGGCGATATATCTCTCCAGACAACTTGATAATCCGCGCGACATTTTCGACGGACAGTATCTGCGTGCCAAATTCGTTAGAAAAACTGCAACCAAGGGTCTGAAGGCCAGCATTAGTCGTTTGCGTAATCGATATATGCGGGATATATACGGCGAGGTGACTATCAATACGAGCCATCTTGCTTCCGTCGCGTTACTTAAATATGCGGAAAGCGGTAGCAAAACGGTTTCCTTGTCTGACTTGAAACGCGTGCTTTACCTGGCGATCAAGTACTTACAGCGTCAACCAGAAGTTCATCTGCATCGCAGTATCTGCAATCCTAGCGTCTATCTGGAACTGCTGAAGTCGCATACACCAGAGTTGATTCAATTTCTCCAATCTGCGGTCGATGCCAAACTAATCGAGTTAGGCGACACTGATATAACGCTCTTAGAGAAGCTCACGATCGATCATGAGTTCGATTCGGTTCGCCTCGAAAACCCTATCGAAGTCTATGCAAATGAAATCGAACCCGTAGTAGAAGTCGATCGTGCTATCGATTCCGCGATGGCGGATAGCACCAAGCTCACACCAGCCGAACGCGCAAGACACAGTTTCGACGATGAGTTAGTTGCGCATGAGTGGGACCGCATTTTATTCAATAAACGCGAACATCACGATATTAATCAACGGGAAACTGCGACGGCCGATCCGCGGCCATTTTTGCTCGAACCAGAGAACAGTTCCGGCCAAGGTGTTCTGCTTATTCATGGGTTTCTGTCCTCTCCTGCTGAGGTACGATCAATGGGTGATCGACTGGCGGAATTGGGCTACATCGTTTTGGGCGTACGACTCAAAGGCCATGGCACGTCACCTTGGGATTTGCGTGAGCGTAACTGGCAGGACTGGTATGCCTCGGTGGATCGGGGATTGGATACGCTGCGCGGTTTAAGTCCGAATGTGTCAGTGCTTGGCTTCTCGACCGGCGGCGCTCTCGCACTGCTACTCGGCGCTAGGCGTCCGACGGAGTTAATTTCGGTGGTGTCAGTGTGCGCTCCAATCAAGTTTCGAAACAAAAATCTGCGCTTTGTACCGCTGATGCATGGTGCGAATAAAGTAATGCGCTGGTTATCTAAATATGAAGGGGTCATGCCTTTTCGACCGAATGAATCGGAGCACCCTCACATCAATTATCGCAATATCCCGATCCGCGGTTTATATGAGTTAACGCGCATGGTCACGCAGCTTAAAAGTGAACTTGCTCAGGTCTCCTGTCCAGTGTGTATCGTTCAATCAACTGGAGACAAAGTTGTCGATCCTACCAGCGCCACGATCGCGTTCGATCTCGTTAGTACGAAAGATAAGGAGCTCCATATGATTGAATCGATTCGTCATGGCATACTGAATGAGAACATCGGTGGCACACAGGAATTGTTAATCGATTATCTGCGACGCACCGGCGACTCGCTAAAGTGTCAAGTAAAGAACCTAAACTAGCAGCCTGTCGGACTTAGGAACAATCCACTGCGCGTCGATTCGCTCAAGAGCCACCAGCCGTTGCACTCCGGTGGTTGCGCCGAACCACGGTACCTGGCGTAACTCGCTCAAGCCAGCCCCGGAGCCGTTTGGCGACGACGTCTTCGTATCCGGTAAAGCTCGCGTCTGCGCCGTCGATCACGATTAAATCAACGCGATGCTCGCGTTGGCGCGTTTTTGCGGCGCGCGCTTGATGCTTGAGCAAGGCTTCATGATCTCTCGTTCCGACAATATCAAGTAGCGGGATGTCAGTCCCGGTTAAATCCTCAGACCAAAGACCGAGGCCGATGACTGCTACGACGCCTGCTGGAGAATCTTTGGTGATGCATTGAATAACAACATTTGCACCACCTGCGTCACCTACAATGACGATGTTTTCGATAGCCTGGCGTCGCACATAATCGATTGCGGCGTTTAGGCGTAAGCGTGCCTCCTCCTTGTCCTGCGGCGCACTCGTCGATGCTTGGTTGCTCCTTTCGCTCGCTTGAATTGAAAGTGATGCCCAACCGGATCCAGCAGCGACCTGGGCGATGGTGCGATGCGTAAGCGAGCTTTCTACAATACGTCCATTCGCGATATTGATAATTATTGCGCCGCTTGGGGGTTGAATTTCAGCGTCGCGATAAACGGCGAGAAATTCCTGATCTTGCGCGTCTAGCCAGATAATTTCGGCACCGTTTAACGTGAATTGCAGGCGGCAGTATATTCCAATAGCCAGATGATACTGAACGACGGTGTTTGATAGTGGCGGTATGATGCCCGCTAT
>JAQCEL010000112.1 GCA_027618655.1 Pseudomonadota bacterium
ATCCGTTCGCGCGAGTAGATGCGCGGCGCTGCTCATGGGTTCACGCCCAAAGAGCTCCGGTACCCAAAAGCTATCGTAACCGCCGTTTTCCAAATGCTGCACGAACGTGACTAACGCTGCGCTGCTCAGTCGGTCGGTCATGGCGAGAACGCCGCGTGGGACTCGATTCGTTAAAGTCACTATATTGCTCCTATATTTTTCCCGATCCCGTCGATGCGCTCGCTACGTTTGTAAGATGGCGCGCGTTGGTCGAGAAACCAAGTTTCTTTTTACGTTTGGCGACCCAGATTAATCGCGGGCTTGCTTCATCGCGCCGGTTCAGTGGTAGCTGATCGAATACGAACCGATTGCCAATGAGGTGTGCTTAAAACGTTGCTATTTTTTGTTTCAAGGTCTGCAGTGCCCGTTTATTCGCATTCCTAATGGCGTCCATCGAAGGCGCTTCGATTGAAATATCGCCGAGTTCTTCCAATACGACATGTACCTCGTCATGCCCTTCGATATTGGCCATGTCGTCCAGCCACCGTCGAATATTCGGATACGGACTAAAGTCGAACACGTTCGTAAATCGCGGCTGGATCTGACCAATCTCAACATAGGCAGCCAGATCGGCCAAGGTGACAGTGTCACTAACCAAAAAGCGATTCTTAGACAACCAGCCGTGTTCTAGGGCGCCCAACGCGCGCGTGAAATTCGCTTTCGCAGTGTCTTGAATCGCTTCTGGGATATTGAGGTCCTTGCGGATCTTCGGGGCAACGAGCGCGATCGACGCTTCTCTAATTGTGCGGTGATGATAATGAAGATACCAATCGACCGTAGCCCGAATTTGTTTGTCTACCGGGTAAACATCCGACCAGCCGTGCTTGCGGCTTAGATAGCAGATGATCGCATGCGCTTCGCCAAGAACGAACCCCGTATCCGGCTCTTCTATGCACGGGATCGTGCCTGCCGGATTCTTTGCAAGATAAGCAGGATTTCGACTGCCCGTTGCACCTTCAGAACCCGGATTGATCAGCGTCATAGTGAACGGCAACCGCTTTAGAATTAGCAGCCACATGACCGCTCTAACGGGTTGTGAGAAGGGAACTCCGTACACAATGAGCGTGTTGTCTTTAGTCATAAGATATATCAGGCTTGGGCTGGGCTTGAATTGTATAACAATCATCGGCGAGCCGAATTAGGGACCAGGTTAATTGCTTAGCACCGCTTATTCATTGGCAGCCATTGAGACCAGACATTTAAGTACACCGTCATTGAGGGATCCCCTTCTTTTGTGTTCGCTCCGGCGGTACCATCGATAGGGATCTTTGCAACACGCGACGACACTATTAACCTGCTTGATTGAAGACGAGATCACTAGATAACTCAGTAGACCGCGGCTTACTAGCCCGGCATAACGAAAGGGGATGGATATGTCCGAAAACATTCCGCAGCCAGCGGACCGGCAATTGACCGTGATGAAACGCTTTAACGCTAATTTGCAGACTCAATTGAGATTACTTGTTAGCGACGAGATCATCGAAGAGCATCGAAGAAAGCCACTCGGCCAACACAGCGACGATCTCGACAGGTTACTGAATTATTTCCGCCGTCCACCGCGCTTCGCGCTCTACGCGAACAAAGCTTGTCGCGAGTATCAAGTTATCGCGCTGCCCGTTGCGCGAGGCTCATCACCTCAACCACTAGAAGCGAAAGTCTATACAGACGAAAGCGAAGCAATCCATGCCGTATTTCTCAAGCATATTGAATTGCTCACCACGGACTAATTTGAGGGGCCCACAATGCGACTACCTTTTTTAACCGGTTACTGCGACCGGCTGAGCGTACAACCAGGCGACGAGCTCAATTTTATGGTGAGTGGTCGTGGTGCCAGCCAAGCGACTGTTCACATCGTACGACTGATCCACGGTGACGAAAATCCGACCGGTCCGGGTTTTATCGAACGTGAAGTAGATGCTTCGTGTAACGGTATCGTCGAAGTCACCGAGCAAACAACCCAAGTCGGTAGTTACATGGTGATCACGAACAGCGAGCTTTTTTCGCCGGCCGCAAGTTTTACCTTGCATGCGTTTATTTGGCCGACGACGCCTAGCAGCGGGCAACAAGGCTTGATCACTCGATGGTCCGATAATTGCGGGGCCGCACTAAGCATCAACAATAACGGCTGTCTCGCACTGTGGATTGGGGATGGTAAGGACACAGCCGAACTCAGCGCAAGTGCGCCAATGCAATCGCACGTTTGGTATTTCGTCGCCGCGAGTTTCGATGCCGGGAGCGGCGTCATGTCGATCCGTCAAGAAGCTGTCATTAACGCTTACAACAGCCGTCTCAGTCGTATCGTGCCGCGCGACGATACGCGCCGACAGACGAGCACAACTGCACTTCGCGCCGCAGCACCCGAGGTCGATATCCTATTGGCGGGATATCACGGTGCATCCGGGGTTGCTGGCTTGTACAACGGAAAAATCGATCGCGCAGGGATCCACGCGCGAGTGATGTCTGATAGCGAGTTGGACAGTGTCCGCGACGGCGGATTGCCGCCACAAGAGGGCATGCTGAGTTACTGGGATACAACCGCTGGTTACACTGACAACGGCATTGGCGATCGGCTCGTCGACCTCGGCCCGAACGCGATGCACGGGCATGGCTATAACCGTCCCGTGCGCGCGATGACTGGCTACAACTGGGCCGGTCGCGATGATTGCTTTCGTCTAGCACCGGAACAATTCGGCGGCATTTATTACAACGCGGATGCCATGGTCGATTGTAAATGGCAGCCGAGCTTCACGTGGACTATTGATAGTGCCTTGCCGAGCGGCGTCTATGCAGCGCGACTCAGCGCAGGTGAGCTAGAGGATCACATAGCATTTTTCGTGCGACCGAAATCACCAACGTCCAAGATCGCGATGCTCATGCCCACGGCAAGCTACCTCGCTTACGCCAACGAACGGTTTATCCTTGACTCCCCGGGCACGGAAGCGGTCACTGGCCACACTTCGATCCTTCACGACGCCGACTACGTACTGGGCCAACACCCTGAATGGGGCAGTTCAAGCTACGACCATCACGTGGACGGCGCGGGCGTTTGTTATACATCCTATCTACGGCCAGTGATGGGGCTGCGTCCCAAGCACCGTATGGCGACAACGGGGGTGCCGTGGCAATTCGCCGCCGACCTTTCGATTATCTACTGGCTGGAACAGCTCGGGTATGCGTACGACGTGATCACTGACGAAGATCTGCACCGCGAAGGAATTGATTGCCTGAGTCCATATAACGTCGTGCTGAACGGCACCCATTCGGAGTACTACTCAGAGGAAATGCTGGATGCCTCCGAGGAATACGTCGCCTCGGGTGGTCGCATTATGTATCTCGGCGCGAACGGTTATTACTGGGTGGTCGCGTTTCGCGATGCGGAACCGTGGTGCATGGAAATTCGCAAACTCGATGCTGGCTCACGTGCCTGGCAAGCGGCGCCGGGCGAGTACTACATGGCAACGACTGGTGAAAAAGGCGGCATCTGGCGCAATCGCGGACGCGCACCGCAAAAACTCACCGGCGTCGGCTTCACGAGCGAAGGAATGGATGAATCGAAACCGTATAGACGTTTGCCGGACAGCTACAATCCGAAGATCGCCTGGGTGTTTGACGGCGTGGAAAACGAATGCTTCGGTGATTTCGGACTGGCACTCAATGGTGCGGCCGGTCTCGAACTCGATCGCTATGATCTCTCTTGGGGTACACCACCGAATACCTACTTGCTGGCGAGCTCGGAAGGCCATTCCGACAATTACCCCCATGTCAGCGAGGAAGTCATGTTCAATTATCCAGGGCTAGGCGGCACCCAGGACTTCCAGATCCGCTCGGATCTCACCTATATGGAAACGACGAATGGCGGCGCTGTTTTTTCTACGGGTTCGATCGCGTGGGGTCAGGCATTACCGTGCAACGATGGCGACAACGACGTGTCGCGGATCACGGCAAACGTGCTGAACCGCCTAATGACTAAGGGCCGATAAGGACGGCGGCAGATTTTTTCCAGTCTTGATGCACGTTATCAGGTGACCGCGAGCGGCACGCATTCAGGAGATCCGACATGAACGACCCTATTGATACAAATAACGCAGGCAATAGAGCTGGCAGCACCGCCTCCCCAATCGACTACGATGCAATTATCGTCGGCGCAGGCATTGCGGGCCTCTACCAGCTGTATCGATTGCGCGAAATGGGCCTGAAGGTACGCGCCCTGGACGCTGGCAGTGCCGTCGGTGGAACCTGGTACTGGAACCGCTACCCGGGCGCCAGGGTTGATTCACAGTCCTACATATACCAGTACTGGTTTTCCGATGAATTGTTGGAAGAGTGGGATTGGAATGAGCGTTTCCCTGCCCAACCTGAGACAGAACGTTATCTCAACCACGTTGCCGACAAATTTGATCTACGCAAAGATATTCAGTTCAACACCACCGTGACGTCCGCGCATTGGGACGCCGCTCATTCCCGTTGGATTATCGACACGGATCGGGGCGACTCGTTCGCTGCGCCCTATTTCGTCAGCTGCGCCGGGATGCTGTCTGCGCCGGTTGCCGCGCCATTTCCAGGTCGCGAGACCTTCAAGGGCAAAATTGTCCACACCGCGCGCTGGCCGCGTGACGGCGTCGATCTCCACGGTAAGCGAGTCGGCGTGATCGGCACGGGCGCAACCGGTATTCAAGTCATCCAGACCATCGCCGCCCAAGTGGGTGAATTGAAAGTGTTCCAACGCACGCCGCAATATGCGGTGGCAATGCGCAATGAAACTTACGACGACGACGCGCGCAAGGCCTGGCGCGCGCAATACCCGGCATTACGCGAGTCCGTGCACCACACGTTTGCCGGATTCGACTACGACTTCGAAACCGACAAATTTCTAGACTTATCACCGGCCGAACGCAAAGCAACGTTGGAACGGATCTGGGCTGATGGCTCGCTGAGCTTCTGGGTGGGCGGCTTCGCGGAACTGTTTGCCGATGAAACCGTCAACGCTGAAATTTCCGAGTTTGTTCGCGCAAAGATCCGTGCACGTATCAAAGACCCAGTGGTCGCAGAAAAACTGGTGCCGAAAAGTTTTGGTTTCGGGACCGCCCGTGTACCCCTGGAGACGGGCTACTACGATGTCTACAACCGAGACAATGTGGAACTGGTAGATGTCAGCGAAATCCCTATTGAAGGTTTTACCGAAAACGGATTGCTCGTCGGCGATCGAGAATACCCACTGGACGTCGTGATCCTCGCCACTGGCTTTGACGCCGGAACTGGCGCGCTGTCACGCATGGACGTTCACGGTCGCGATGGCCGATCGCTGACGGAGTTATGGCGAAAGGACATCCGATCCACGCTCGGTTTGCAAGTGCATGGCTTCCCTAACTTGTTTACCGTGGCTGGTCCACTCGCGCCGTCGACCGCATTCTGCAATATGGCGACCTGTCTGCAACAACAGGTCGACTGGGTTACTGACTGCATTACCTATCTCCGTGAACAAGGTTTCAAGACGATTGAGCCCAGCGCGGAGAAAGAGGCGTGGTGGGTGCAACATCATGATGACACGGCAAACGCGACATTGATGATGACGACTAATTCCTGGTACACCGGTGCCAACATTGAAGGCAAGCCGCGCAGACTGTTGTCTTATATTGGCGGTGTCGGGAACTATCGAAAATATTGTGACGAAGCGCAAGCCAGTCACTACGAAGGTTACGCCGTCACCTAGGAGACAGGGTCAGTCTTCACGAGCCAACCCTTAATTAAAGATTCCGACCACTCAGAGAGTGGTCGGAACTACCGAAGACAAATCATTTCCCACAGCCTGTGTCCTGCCGGAGTTACACCAAACAATTTCAATTATGTGAAGTCGAGATCGATGCTCCATTTCCTATCCCCCCTCGTAACACATCGTCTTGCTCGATTGCGCAATACCGCGTCAACTTTACAGCGCCGCACGACGACTAAATTTACGCAGTATTAACGCGACCTTAACGTCTGATCGTTATATTCAATAACGCTTAGAACGGATTAGATACTGTGGCGATACCAATAACGGACGGGCATGCCGGCGTACGTAATGTTTTCCGGACGGTTCAGCGTACGCTTCGCATACCGACACTCGCTGCGCTCGCCCGCAGGATGGCGCTGATCCGCTGCGATATAACCTATCGCTTTTGGAAAGCCTTTAATTGTGAGAAAAACTTCGCCGACTTTTATGCGTGGCAGGTGATCCGCAAATTGGACGCGGGACACGCACATAAAACACTTGGCAAACGCCGAATTGTTCGAGACACACGTCTTGCCAACCCTGCAGAGCACGACCCCGCCAGCTTCGCGGCGACAGGTGCGGAGGAATTTGCGGAACTCGTGCTACAGGGTATGCAACCCGGGCATAAGCTTATCGAGTACGGTTGCGGGTCATTACGGATCGGTCAGCATTGCATACGACTTTTAGCCGACGAGCATTATGTCGGGATGGATATTACTGATCGCTTCTACAGCGATGGTATGGATTTGCTTAATCCAAGCCTTATCGCGTCAAAACATCCCCAGCTCTGCGTAATTTCCGATCAGTCGCAGAGCACGGTTTCGAACTGGAAAGCGGATTTCATTTTCGCCGCCGCCGTTACCCAGCACGTACCGCTGTTCGAGCTAGACTCGTTTATCGATAAGTTGTGCAGCTTGAAGCATAAAGACCTGGGAAGCCGTCCTCATCGCAGACTAAATTGGCAACTGATGCTGAAGTTATTGAACGACTAAAGCTGGAAGGGTCGTTGAAAACAACTTCAACAACACGCGCAGCTCGGCGGTGCCGCTGGCCGATAGTTCTTCGTCGTGGGCGACTCACCAGATGATGCGGTCACCCCCGATGGCGAATTAACGTTGGTCGCGACCTTACTTTGATCGCCGCTCGCTGTAGCACTGCTGGTAGCGCCGACAATTCTGAATTCATGAGCGTCAATCGTCGAATTTATTTCAATGCTGTGCTCGTCAGTTTGCCCCCAGTCGTGGAACACCTGGTCGCCGCAATATATTTGAATCGATTTAGGATCGGCAAGCTGCGTGACGTTCCAACTCGTCGGTGAGCCGCGTCGTGCCGCCGTCGCCGCGTAGGTTGTGACATACAACGTGTTAGCGGCTTGGTCGTTCGTTGCGCGGCTCACGCCGAGATGCGGGTAGTCCACACCTTCAACCGTCGGCAAGTCGAATTGCGTATCGCGCGAACCCTTGTAGACATTTGTCCATGCCCCCGGTGCGCCAATCTCGCTCAGTATCATTAGTCCATTCAATTGCCCGCGTGGGTGTTTATCAGCTAAGCCGAAACCCCACGCAAATCGATCCTCGTCGTCGCCAAAGAAATTCGGTCCCCACTCGCGTTCAGCTATCGATTTCATTCGTCGTTCCGTTGTCACGTCACCGACTTCGCGCGCTAGCATCATGGTCATCGTAATCCAACGCGGATCGTCAAATGCCTGAACGAGCGACTTTGTCCGGTCGTTCCAACCCAACGCGCTGACCCCCGCTTCATAAAGCTGCAGACCGAACTCCGGCGCTTGCGGATATAAATAAAATAAAGGCGCCAACATTGAATAGCCGCTCAATCCTTGGGGCGGCGAAAAGGAAAATTTTTCGAGCGGATCATAGTAGAACGCGAACGAGGTAATATCACCCGAGCGATTGCGGCCCGTGAAATGATTCTTCGCAAATTCAATCCATTGGTCGTACACCCAATGCGTTTTGCTATCGAATAATTTATCGTACAGTTGCAAACTCAATCCAGCCGCACTCAAGCAATACGGCCATATCTTGGTATTTTCACATTGCGCGCCTTGCGGTCGCTCCGCCCATTGCTCTTCAATGAACTGCGTGATCGAGTGTTGCGTCCATTGGAACATGCGGTCGTTGTAACCGGTCACTTGAAACGGACTTTCCCACTTCTTATCACCCGAAACGTAGGAATAAGTGCCAAGTAATAAATTGAAAAAACCGCGAAAAAACAGATTCCCATCCGCGCCGATGGGATCAGGTTGCAGACCCCAGGGTTCAACCCCATTTGCTGTCCAGCCTGGTGGATCGTAGCGGCCGCGCATGTGCTCAGGCATAAACACTAACCACTCCGGCGGATAACCGTCTTGATGCGGTGAGTGTCCTACATATGTTAGCCAGTCGATGGCGCCCCAATAAGTTGCATAGCGACCGACGAGCTCATCCGCGATGCGCGTATAAACTTCGCGCCATGCCGGCGTTTGATCCGCCATCAGCGGCAAGGCGTACGATGTTTCACTTAAATCGAAGCGCGGAAAACTACACATCGGCGGCGTACTCGAACGGTCCCACCATGGCAATGGTTCGCCGCTACTACTCCAATCGTCTTGCGTGGTTGCTTTGTCCCAGATGTGTCGTAACCACCCGCGTGCGCGAGGATTTAAGCCGCCGGCATTCATGCTTGGGTCTCCAGGTCGTCGATGGTCGTATCGACTACATGTTTGAAGTCGACCGGTTTATTCGGCACAGGCGCGCCTTGACCTACCTTCCACATGACTAATTTCTCGCGCTGCATCACGGCGCCGCGCCAGGCTGGGTCAAGTTGCGTAATCGCGGGTTCTCGAGTGATCCGATCGGCAACTTTGCTGCTCGGATCATGTTTGATATAGGCCCCTGGCATTTCACAACGCGGTGTCCGCCGCCAAGGTAAAAAGCCAAACACCATCTCATAGAACCATAAGACGGTGGTTGGGTCACCGAATACCGTGATGGTTCGTCGCGCCATCCCTTGAACAATCAACTCCACGGCGTTGCTGGCAAGGAGTATGCGCACGGCCTGACTGGCGGAGTCGAAAATCAAGGTCGCGCTCGTATCAGGCGATGGTCCTGGGCGTGATGAAATTGTCCGATTTCGTAAAACAAAGCTACGTGCAATCCCGTCTTTTGACGCGACCGTGTAGGTGAGGTCGCGGGTGAGTTGCGCTCGTAGGCGTGGGCTATATCGACTGGCTAGCGCAAGTTGTTGCCCGACAGCCCAAAGTAAAATACGAAAAATCACTGAATCTCTCCTCTATCCTACCTACGGCGTCCCAAGCGAAGGATATAGCGGATGCCGATTGGGATACGTCTATCGATTTGACACACGGGTCTTGACTATAAGGACAATACTTAATCGATACAATAATTCTGCCCCAAGACACGAAATCGATTGCGGCCCGTCGATTTCGGCAGCAAGGCTGCCTCTACCATGTCATATTGCCTGACTCGAACAGCACGCTAAATTGCATATACTGTTCGCGATCCAACCGCTCGTAAAATTACCGTTCACTAGGAGACACCAATGTCCAACGTCGAAAAAGTCCGAGACTTCATTAGCAAATGGGAAGCTCAAGATGTCGAGGGAATCTTGGCAGCATTCGCTGACAAACCGTTCTATCACAACATCCCCATGGAGCCGCTCACTACGAAAGAAGCTATCCGCGCGTTCATAGAACCCTTTCTAGGCCCAGTGACCACCGTCAGATTTGAGACGAATTTCATTGCAGAAGATAGCAATGGTGCTGTGTTAACGGAGCGCGTCGATACGTTTGTATTCGGTGATAAGCAGATCTCGCTACCGGTAATGGGAACCTTCGAATTTGAAAACGGCAAGCTCGCCCGATGGCGCGATTACTTCGATTTGCGCGAATTCGAAAAGCAGATGGCGGCGCTCAAGGCATAGGTTTTTAGTCCCACGGAATGAGACTCTGAAGCTCCCGGGCGAGAAGTCTCGCCCGGTTTACTGACGAGTCGCATCCGTGAGTTACGTCGCTCAATTGGCTCTTCGACGATCTCCAATCGATCGAACACGCAAGCCAGCTACGTCGCCTCTGAGCTAGCCAATTCCTGGCCATTCAGCCCAATTCGCATAGGTGCGGTCGGACACGATTTTCCCGTCCTTGCACGTTAGCACCGCGACAAACGGAATATTCCAAGCCTCGCCTTTATCTGGATCATAGAGGACAGATTCGACGATAACCGTATTGCCACACGTATGGCGTTGCGTGACGCGCATAAAACGCTTCGGCGCAGCCTTGTCGACCACTTTCTCAACCTCCCGCAGGGCGGCTTGCCCGTCGATCTTGGAGAGTCCCATGGCTTCTATCTCAGCATCCATGGCGTAACACTCGGTTGCCATTCGATCTGCGTTTTCGTTATAGAGGCTCTCCCATTGTTCGGATAATTTAAGGTTTCGTTCTTGCTCATTCATAATGTTGCTCCACGTGGGTAAATTGCTTTAGGTCGCGAGATTGCTTTTACGTCGGTTCGAATTTTGACACTGCTCGCTCATTGTTTGCCAACGATTCCATGCGCACTCATTATGGCTAAGACGCAACCGCTTCGATTGACAGCTCGTTGTCTTCGAGCGGTGCGAGCCGTTCGGGCATTTCGTCGATGGTAACGATACCGCTCGTTCCATCTATCGTGATTATCGCGCCATCCTCAAGCAGCGTGATCGCGTGCCGCAAGAGTACGGAAGCCAAACCGTATTCGCGGGATAAACATGCCCGGTGGGACAGCAAGCCGGTTTCCAATACGAGACCGCTGATGATTGAGAACACTGGCGTCCAACCAGGGTCGGTGCTGTTAGTGATCAAAATGTCGCCTTTTTGTACCCTGCCAATGTCCTCCAGATTCGGCACGATGCGTGCCACCCCGCTGATCCGCCCTACCGCTGTACCCAGTCCTTTAAGTCCGACCTCGTCCTGATCGCTATGGTCGCCGGCGACCAGCTCGGTACGCGCCTTCATTTCCATCACCCGACTCCCGACGAGATAAGGTGGGGTAATTTCTTCGCGACGGTTTCGGCGGTGAAACACGGCGTTGCGCGCCGCGATCTTCGCTTCCGAGAGCGGTTTGGACGCGCGTCCTTCGAGCAAATCATAGAGTTCGGCGCGCGCCAGAAAGTAGAAGTTGCCCGCTTCTTAAAATAGACCCCGTTCGAACATTCGGCGACCCAACTCGGCGTAAACTTTTTCCGTCTGGTAAGTGATCCGATCGTAGTAGTGGCGTTCGTCGTCTCTTTAGAATCAAAAATTCATGCACGTCGTTGAGTAAAAACTTAAATAATTTAACCCTTATCGCACCGAATGGTTTCTGGCGAATGTTCGCTAATACCGCTTCAGTCACGACCTCGCGTGCCGCGATCAGCCGTTGCTCTGAGTGAATATCGCGCTTGGTGCTCTTCTGCCACGGATTCGCGTACGGTTCCCACACCGCTCGGAGCTTTTACAATTCTTACTTCTTTTGAGCCCAAGGTTCGCGCTTTGACGAGAAGACTCTTACGATCAATGATGAATTCGTCCGGCGTTAGGATCCCGGAGACGACCCCCTCGCCCAAACCCCAGCTTGCGTTGATAACAAACTCGTCCGTGCGTCGATTCAAGGGGTTCGCGGTGAACATCACACCGGATACCTCTGCAGGGATCATTTTCTGCACGACAACCGCGATCGACACATTGTCGCCAGCAAATCCTTTTTCGTGCCGATAATGCACTGCTCGCGCATTCCACAACGACGCCCAACACTGTTCGACTTTCTCAACCACATCCGCGCCTTGAACATCGAGAAACGTATCGTGTAGACCAGCGAACGATGCTTAGGCTAAATCTTCTGCTGTACCTGATGAACACACTACCACGAGGCCGTCTTCGGCACCGCCTGCGCACAAGCTCGTATAGCTCGAATTAATCTCGCGGGCGATCTCCGTAGGAAGATCCGTCGCCATAATCGCGGGCATCTCGGCGACGACCTGTCGCAATCGCAGCTCGTTTGAGCGTGACATTAGAAAACCTTTCGAGAAGCGCAATACTCGTGCCGTAGATTGGTTTCACGTTAACCGAAGATTTAACAAAGTGCCCGCGAGCGATCGCTCGTGAGCTTGTCGATGGCGGGTAATTTCGGGCCCGCCTGAGCGGTTGATTTACCGGCGGGCCGTTTATTATTCAGCGATCGTGGCGCCAATCGAAATTATATGCGCGCGAACATTTTCCCGGTGAATGCGCGTTTTGGAAAATCAATTTCCCCTTGAATCGCATAGCTACGTCCGTCGGACATTTCAGTAATTCCTGCGACGTTCCACTTCTGGCCGCCAGCGTGGTTGGTTTTTCCGTGGCCGTTGGCGTCAAGAATTTCACCGTCGGCGAAGATAACGCGTGCCACGATGGTGTATTTGCCGTCTTGAGCGCCGTCATTTGTCACGGTCATGGTAGCGATGGCCGTCGCGTCTAATTCTCCAGCGATCGTGCCCTCAAAATTGATTTGCGCATTCGCGGTTCGATTCCTGCCCGCTAACATCGTAATGGTGGTCGACTTCATCGCGAACGTGCCCAACTCTTTGCCTAGCGCCATGCCAGATACCTCTTAATTAAGGGAAACGATTGAGTGGCCAAGGGAGGCTGTTCGTCATGAGGGAAAGTCCGGATTGAGCTATTCTTCGCGTACTTTCGAGACGAATAGCCATGCCTTTTAACAAGAAAGCGCACTAAAAGTCGCCAAGTCCGGCTTTTCCGCAGTAGAACTACCCCGAGTCCGACAGGGTCCCAGATATAACTCACTCGGAATGCGGTGGCAACATTAAAACGTCCGCATCGTATTTTAATGGCTCGACACGTCCCGGCCGCTAGACCGATTCGAGGGGGGGCATTCCCAAGGCGTCACGAAATGTATTGTGAAAATGCTGCAGGCCCGGTTCATTGTGACCGAACAAAAGATGCTCCTGCATCCCCGATCGGATCGCTTTTTGGGTCGTCACCCCGACCGCATAGTCTTCGGACTCAACAATATCGCCAAACGCCTGTGCGCGGCGCTTTACGGTCTCCGGGTCTTTCAGGAGTAATTCTTTACGGATATAAAATGAAATGTGAGATATAGAATTCGTCGGGTCTTTTGGATCAGGGTAGATGCGTACTAAGGTAACACCAGTCGCACCGACATTCACTTGAATGTTTGGGTACAAGTAGTACACCAAAAACGCACCATCAGTAATTCGCCAGTTTTCCTGCCGCCGATCGCGTAGTTGAACGATAGACTTATAGGCTAGCGCCATGCGCAAGTTTCGTTCGAACTGATCGAAGCACTGAACATCTCCTTCGAACACGGCCGCTAAACTGTCCTTGTGGAGTCTTTTAAAATGGTAGGACTCGCCGAACGTATCGTTCGCAAGTTTCCAATTTAACGGCATCGCGTAAGTCGAACGACCGCCGTAGACCAACTCGCCAAACTGCCAACTCTCAAACTCGCTCGCGAGTCCGCCGAGTAACTCATCAGGCAAAATGGTCCCGCGCGGATCAGGATGAACCCACAGGAAACCGTATTTCTCGACTGCCGGAAGCCTGAGTAAGCCATATTCGGATTTATCTAATGGACCAAATTGTTCGGTCATCGTAACAGCTGTGAGTTCGCCTGAATTCGCATACGTCCAACCATGAAACGGACACGCGAAGCGCTGACATTCGCCTTTCTCGCGAGTCTCAACCATGGCGCCGCGATGTCGGCACGAATTCACAAACGCATGGAATTCACCAGCGGCGTCGCGCGTTGCCAGGATCGGCGCGCCGAAATCATCTAAGGTAAAGAAGCTGCCGCGTTCCGGCAGGTCACCACTCATACCAATGATTTGTGGATGGCTACGAAAAAACGTTTGCCACTCGCGCTCGGCAAGTTCCGGACACCAATAGCTTTTGGTCGGGTTTTTTAACGTTACGCCACTGTTTACGTTTGTCCCGGATACGACTTTGTCCATCAGTTCTTCGAGTAGACGAACTTGATCGGCGTGTTTCATGTCACTATCTCCAAACTTCGATCGTCTCTATCGCTGACTCTCCGAATAAACGCTTAATCCGGCAGAGCCGCAGCCCACGTGTAGACCTCTCGGCACTCGCCGTTGTATTCCGTTTCTCCACCAAACGTTTTGCAACGGCCGACCGGCACTAAGAACCCTGGTCGAAATTATCTATACATTCGGCTGCTCCTGGGCAGTCGCTGCGGCGTTGCGTTTCTTGGCAA
>JAQCEL010000113.1 GCA_027618655.1 Pseudomonadota bacterium
AATCGCACGTTTTTGGGCCGTTGTCCCAGCAGCGCAGTAGATTGTTCCTAAGTCCGACAGGCTGCTAGCACCGATCAAGCTTGAAGCGAACGCAGCCGCGCGAGATTTAATGAGATAAACCGCACCTTAGTCTTCTAAATTGCATAAAATCCGCCCTCCCATCCTCGTGTGTATTCGACGAGGCACACAACTCACTATCGAGTGACGACAAGCATCATGTACATACCTGCTCATTTCCGCGAAAACGATCTGCAAGAATTAGCTAACATTATTCAACAGAATAATTTCGGCAGCCTCATCTCAATGCTCGAGGGTCGTCCGTTTGCGACGCACTTACCGTTCATCCACGAGCCCCAGAACAACCGTTTGCTCGGACATATGGCGCGCGCAAATCCACATTGGCGAGCACTGGAAGCGAATTCAACGGACGTATTGGTCGTGTTTCAAGGGCCACACAGCTACATTTCGCCAACTTGGTATGCTGATCCCGGCGTGCCGACGTGGAACTACGTCGCCGTCCATCTCTACGGGCGCTTCCAGTTGTTGCGCGATCTGGACGAGCACCGCGAGATCATGGCGAACTTGACGAATCAACACGAAGCGGCTGCGGCCGAACCTTGGCTTGCGGATTTCGACTCACCCACGATCACTAACATGCTGTCTCAGACCGTGGCGTTCGAAATCATCGTCAATGAGACTCAAGGTAAGTTTAAATTGAACCAGAATCGTTCAACTCAAGATCGCTCGAATGTGATCGACGCTCTGGAATCTGAGGCGAGCGACCATTCGATGGGTATCGCGAGACTCATGCGGGCAAGACTATGATCACGTCTGCCGTTACAGAACGACTCGGCATTCGACATCCGATCCTGCTCGCGCCAATGGCAGGTGTTGCAGGTGCCAGCCTCGCGAACGCGGTGAGTCGCGCGGGCGGCTTCGGCATTGTCGGTGGCGGCTACGGTGATCGACCATGGCTCGAGGCGCAATTAACTGCGAGCGATTGCGCATCGATTGGTGTCGGCTTTATCACCTGGCGACTTCTGCAACAACCGGACCTGCTCACGGTCGCGCTAGACTATGCGCCGCAAGCAATCTTTCTTTCGTTCGGCGACTTGGGTCGGTTTGCGCCGGTCATTAGTGCGAGCAAGAGTTTGTTTATCGCCCAAATTCAGTCGCTCGAAGACGCCAAAATCGCGGTCGACTTAGGCGCCGATATGCTGGTCGCCCAAGGTACGGAAGCGGGCGGCCATGGCGGACATCGCGCCACGATGCCACTGGTACCGGCCGTGGTCGATGCTGTGGGTCCAATCCCCGTGATCGCTGCGGGCGGCATTGCCGATGGCCGCGGTCTGGCCGCCGCGTTAATGCTCGGCGCGAGCGGGGCATTAATGGGTACCCGTTTTTATTGTTGTGAAGAATCCTCGGCGGCTGATGCAGCAAAAGCCCGCGCGATTGCGGCCAGCGGGGATGAGACTATTAGGAGCCGCGTATTTGACGTGTTGCGCGGGTATTCCTGGCCAAACCCCTACACGCTGCGCACGATTAGAAATGATATGACCGAACAATTTGCAGACAATATTGAACAACTACGCAGCGATGAACACGCGCAGGCGACTCGTTTCGCTGACGGATTGGCGAGTGGCAACTACGACGTTGCAGCCGTTATCGCTGGCGAAGCCTTGGACCTAGTGAACGACCTGCCGCGTGCCGGTGACATCGTTCAAGCAGTAAGCGCGCAAGCTATCGCTTGTCTGCAACATCCCGCTCATTTCTCAGTTCAGCCATAGTGGCAATATTTACTTTTGAGCAAGTCTCACTCGCCTTTGGTGATCAGCAGATCCTTCGAAAGTCGGAATTTTCTATCGAGCCTGGCGAGCGCGTGTGTTTAATTGGCCGAAATGGCGCGGGTAAGACGACTTTATTTAAATTAATTACCAAGCAAATCGAGCCGGACAGTGGTGAGGTTCGCTTTACTTCTGGTGTTAAGTGCAGCCAACTAGAACAAGCCTTACCCACCAAACTCGACGTCAGCGTGCAGAAATATGTCACGGACGGACTCGGGGAATTACCACATTTGATCGAAGCCTACGCGAAACGCTCGCATGACGAGCTCGACGCGCGGGGTCTCGCCGAACTTGAATCCTTGCAACGACGGATAGATGCACTCGGCGGATGGAATGTCGATCAGCGAGTCGAAACCGTACTGAGCGAATTAAACTTGGCTGGGGATCAAACCTTGGGCGAATTATCCGGCGGCTGGCAACGTCGGGTCGGCTTGGCCCGCGCCTTGGTGTGTGAACCTGACTTGTTGCTATTAGACGAACCGACAAATCATCTCGATTTGTCCACCATCGCATGGCTCGAGAACAAAGTTCGAGGATTTGCCGGCAGCGTGTTGTTCATCACTCACGACCGGGCTTTTCTGCAGCGCCTGGCGACCCGCATCGTCGAAATCGATCGCACGAAGTTACGTAGTTGGCCGGGCGATTATCGAACCTACCTGCGCGACAAAGAAAACGCGATGGAAGAGGAGGTTCGCGAAAACGCGCTGTTCGACAAGCAACTTCAAGCGGAAGAAGTCTGGGTCCGTCAAGGTATTAAAGCGCGCCGCACGCGCAACGAAGGACGGGTCCGGGCGTTGGAGGAGATGCGCAGGCAATACGCGCGCAGAGTGAAGCCGGACGGCAAAGCAAAAATAACGGTCGAGGAAGCCGAACGTTCGGGTCATAAAGTAATTGAAGCGCGCAACCTCACCTACAGTTATGACGACGCGCCATTAATCGAAGATTTTTCGATCAAGATCATGCGCGGCGATCGCATAGGACTGATCGGCAACAACGGTGTGGGTAAAAGCACGCTATTGCGCCTGCTGCTCGGCCAACTTGAAGCGCAGTCGGGTACCTTGAAACTCGGCACAAATCTTGAGGTCGGTTATTTTGATCCACTATGCGAAAAATTGGATCCGAACAAGACCGTCTCGGAAATCGTTGGTGACGGTAGCGACTTCGTCAATATTGATGGCAAGCCCCGCCATATCATTGGTTATCTGAGCGGCTTTCTATTCAGCCCCGAGCGCGCGCGCACGCCGATCCGGGCCTTGTCGGGGGGCGAATGCAACCGCGTTATCTTGGCGCGCTTGTTTACTAAAGCATCTAATTTACTCGTGCTCGATGAACCCACGAACGACCTCGACGTTGAAACCTTAGAAGTCTTAGAAGAACGTTTGACCACTTATGGCGGTACTTTAATCATCGTGAGTCATGATCGAGAGTTTCTCGATAACGTGATCACGAGCAGCTTAGTCTTCGAAGGCGACGGCGCAATCGGTAACTACGTGGGCGGCTATAGTGACTGGTTACGTCAGGGTCATTCGCTGACCGAACGAGATCACCCAAAAAATCAGGTTGCCGAACCGGTCCGGGACGAGGCACCGGCGAAAGTCGCGGCGCGACCGCGCGCGAAATTAACGTTCAAATTACAACATGAACTAGACCAACTACCGCATCGGATCGACGAACTAGAAAATCAGATAAGCGCGTTGCTAGAACAGACGGATGCGGCGGGTTTCTACACGCAGCCTTTTCAAGATACGCAACCGATACTGGATCGTCTGAGCGCACGGCAAGCCGAGTTGGACGCGGCGCTGGAGCGCTGGGGCGAACTCGAATCTTTGCAATAAATCCGCTTGCTGAAGTCAATTTTAAAGCGATATTCTCTTAGCCATGACAAATAACACCGTAACGAGAAAACCCTACGCAACGATAATCGCCGTCCTGGTTGTCGCTGTTTATTATTTTGTAAACGAAAAACAGCCTTCGCCCGTAGACGCCGCGCCGATCCCGACGTCGGCTAGCCTTCACTCGAGCGCTGCGCAGTATGTCGATGGACAAATGATGGACGGCGCTGGGGTTGTCCAGAAACTGCTCAGCGACGATAACGAAGGTAGCCGACACCAACGCTTCATCATTGATGTTGCCAACGGACGCACCTTACTCATCGCGCACAATATCGATCTTGCCCCGCGAATTAACGCGCTAAAACTGGGAGACGAAATTAAATTTCGCGGCCAATACGAATCCAACGATCGTGGCGGCGTTGTGCATTGGACGCACGCGGATCCGCGCGGTGAACATCCCGCAGGATGGCTTGAGCACAACGGTAAGCGCTATCAGTAAAATGCTCACAAGCGAATCTCGAAACATGCCGCGCGAAGGGATTATTTAGCTAGCTGCCACGGGTAAAGTGGTCGGTACGCTTTAATCTTAGACCAGCGGGCGACCGCCGACGTGAGCAGAAGTAAAAGGGGGACTAAGCCGAATGGCACTAAGTTAAGGAGCTTCACTGCATGTTTTCAATCGCTTAGCCCTTGTCTCACGTGAGTCGTGACGGTGTGAGAAAGCTTAACTTAGTGCCATTCGGGACTAAGCTCTTAACCACCTCGACCGTTGGCAAGCCATTTGGCAGCGTCTTCGCTTAATACCTTTTTAATCGCGTCTTCATAAAGCACGAGATCTTGGTCATTTAAAACCTCTTTCCAGCGTCCATTCGTGCCCTTATTCATAAATGTGGCTGCGCCGTTTTGCCAGATCATCGGCGCGATCGGCATGATGTCGTCGAAATCCTTTTGCATCCGATTGAAAGAAACTCGATCGACCACATCTGCGACCTTTTTTGCGTCAACTACTATCGACAAAAAATCCGCAATTCGCTTTATCTCATCAGCAGGGTCGGCGAGTAAATCGTTGAAATGCACTAAATGAACATTGGGTAGATATTTGAAATCCCACCACGATTGGCAATGCGTTAAGTGCGACCAATAAGGATAACCATCGCTCTCATTAGCGAACGAACTGGTTGTCATCCATAAGCGCCACATCTCATGAATGTCGCCGAGGTCGCGCGGGAACGGACCACCGACCACCTCGTCAAACTGCGCTGTCATCGCATACATACCGTCTGAATAACCGTTGTGATGGTTAACCAACGACATAAACACATCACGCGTATCGCGACCGACAACGATATATCGGCATTCCTCGAAATACGGCATCGCGCTCAAAGGCAGATGAGATTTTAGAAATCGCCGGTCTGCCTGCGCTTCTAGCGTTTGGATCATCTGCTCCACGGGATGAAAGCGTAAATCCAACCATGGCGCCATGACGTCGACGGGTGCGGGGAAATTTCCATTGTCGTAAAGTAGATTCGCCACGATCGTCATCATCCAAGTTGTCCCGGCCTTCATCGACGTGGTCACGACAATGTCACCTTCGCGAGCTCGGAAAGAATCCCATCGCGAACCGTCGAGAAAATGGTGATTGTCATAGCGGTAACGTTGTTCGGGACGTGCGCTGCTCATGGAATAAATATTCTCCTGATCCGTCTTATTTGATTTGGGATTGCGGTAACTGTTCAGAGCAGAACTCATTGAGCTTCGTGTGATGCGCCGAAGTCGAAGCGTTCAGACGGGCAATTCGAAGGGGTCAGATCCTTTTAACCGCCGGCTGACCTGCAGCCGCTCACGCAAGGCGCGGTTAAACGGATCTGACGCGTTTTTTTTAGGACTTAAGTTGGGCTGAATATTTTGAAACGGCGGTAGTCGAAGCCATCCGGAACGGTCGTTGCATGAAACAGCTCGACGCACACGGAAGCTTCAATAAACGATTTTGCGAGGAAAGCGAGATTCCTAACTGGGGCCGCCGCTGTATCGTCATGCTTGCCAAGGAACGCCAATATGTTTTCCATGTGTGGCATAACGGCATCGTAAAATGCTTGGACATCCTCCATTTCGCTAGTCACGCGGGCATTATTACGTTCCGTTTCTGTTTCCTGACCCCAGGCTTCCGTTAATGGAATCAGCTCGGCAAATTGCGCAGGGAGTTGACGAGTCGTCATTGCTTAAACCTCGGCGTTACGGATGTCGCGCTCGACTACATGATTTAAGTGGCGACACGCGATCTCTTGATCAGAAAAAGTTAAGTGCGTAATAGCACCAGACTCGAGACCGAGTTGTGTACGTTCCAAGGTCGAGCTGTCTTCCAGCAATGCGTCGCGAAACAATACTTTCGAATACTCTTGCGCGACGTCGATTGCGAGATTCGCTGGCTTCATCATATGAATGTTCACTTCCCAGTACGTCTCATTCACGCTGATGGGCCAGAAATTGTACGAAAAGTACCAACCATTCGACGGGTCGATGAAGAAGTTCGGATAGAACACGTTAATGTCGAACGCCCACTCGTCGATGCCCGTCGGATTTAATCCCGGCATCAATGAATCCGCATTGTCCATGTCGCGCGTGAGAGCCGACGAGAGTTTCAGGACCAACGCTTCGGTGGGTTTCGGGTTACGGCTGAGCCCGGCCGGGGTCGATAAGGCGCGATGTTTATCGTACAGGCGCGCGCCACCGAGAATGCATGAACTACTATCACCAGCGACGTAAACATCCGGTAACGAGCGGCGGTGCACGATCGGCACATGGTAGCCTTCTTGAAACGCGTCGATAAACACTTTCCAGTTGCAGGCGACTTTCGTTCGCCACGCGCCGACCCGACGCATTTGCTCGAACGGATAATCTTTTAACAACTCGCCAAGTTCACCCAAAAATTCGACCAAAGGTTGATCAGGTTCTGCTTGTGGATGGAAAAATACGAAACCATTCCACAATTCGCAGGGCAGTTGCTTTAGTTTTAAGGAATCTCGATCCAGCTTGTAGAACTCGTTCGCGTCCGGGACATTGACGAGCTTTCCTTCGGCGTCGTAGACCCATCCGTGAAACCCGCATGAGAAAAACTTACTGCAACCTTTCGCATCAGCAACGAGTTGATTGCCGCGATGCTGACACACGTTGTGAAATGCGCGTACCTTGCCATCAGCACCATGGACGATGAGCAGACTAGTGCGAAGCACTGCGATCTCTTTGACGACATAGTCCCCTGGATTCGGCACATCATCGATGCGGCAAACATTCATCCAGTGCTTCTTGAATATGGCCTCGCGTTCTTTCTCGAAGTACGCCGGAGAAATGTATGGCTCAACCGGAACGGGATCTCGATGGAGTTCAGGATAGGCGTCAGCGAAACGAAGTTGTTCGGGTTTGTTCATCGTTCGGTCCTCTGGGGGAAGAGTTCAAATGCATTACGCGCGATGGCTATTATGCACCCATCGTAATGTTGCTCACCAGAATTTTAAATTCGTGTCGAATTCTTGAGTCGCCATTCGACAATCTCGCTAAGGCATAGCGATTTAATTGCGAACTTATCACGGCGCGTAAGCGTCTCCCGGTCTAACGCGAAACACCCGCCGAGCGTCCGGATCGGTCGCGGGGATCGGTGAATTCGCGATCCATAAATCCCCGTTTTCTTTGTCGATCGCGATGGTTCGAATGATCAGATCCGGTATGGCCAATGGATACCCGACGAAAGTTTCATCAGCAATGTTGTAGCGCAGCAAACTGTCGTTATTCGCCGTGCCCATCCATAAAGCGTTACGACGTTCGTCCCACATCACCGCGTACAGCGCACTACTGCGATCGGGCAAATCGATGCGCCCAAGTTCTTTCAGATTGCGCGCGTCGTACTTAAGCACTTGCCCAGCGCCGAGTAAACCGACATACAAAATGTCGTCGTTTGCCACCACGAGCCGATGCGCCCCATCGCCGTGCGGTAATGCCACTTCATGATCGACTTGACGAGTGGTCGTGTTAAAACGACCCAAGTTGCCGAAATATTGTGCGTACCAAAAATGCCCGTCGGACGTCATTGCACCGCCATAAGCCGAGATATGACCAGGTGTTTCGCCGTGCGGCAATGGCAGATCGTATACTGGTGTCACGGCACCTGAATCGCGGTGAAAACCGATCACTTGGTTGTGACTAATCACGGTTAGCCAACCGTAACCATTGTTATCGAAGGCCATGGTGTAATCCCGACCAGGGCTTAGATCGTGTGCCATGATGCCTTTCGGAAAGCCGTCGTAGATCCGCCATTTGAAGCTACTCGGATCAAATTGCGCGGCCATTTGCCCATCAGTACCAAGAAAACTGACCCACAGCATCCCTTTAGTATCGGGGACCAAGGTATGCGGAGCTGGCGCGCCCATCACTGGAACGTCGTACCAGTGGTAAGCGCCTGTCTGTTGGTCCAGCCAACCTAGCCGATTACGCTCGATGTCGTCGACCCACACGGTTCCATTGACGACGGCAGTTTCCCGAACGAATGAATGCTCCGGCCAAGCGTATTCGCGGATCTCGGTTTTCGAATTAACGCCCAATGGCGCACTGAAGCTCGTCAATTTATCGGTCGGATAAGCATTGAAATCACGCGGCGCGTTATCCGCCAACCATTGCGCGACGACGTCCTCATCCGGTTGCGAGAACATGCTGTACTTTGGGTTCGCTAAAATTTCGATCGGGAAAGGGGTCGCGTGTTCGGCCTGCAAGGCGCCGTAGATACCGACGGTTCTCATCAGCTTAATTTTTTCGCGCCAAAATGCGACTCGTTCAGGTCGCGGCTTGTTGCCGAGTTCTGCAGCCGCTTTTTGGACTCTATCGGCGAAGGTGTGATGACACTGGCTACAGAGCACGACCGTGCGCCTGCGCGCCGCCGAATCCGGGGCCAGATTGAGCCACGCGGAGCTAGGCATTTGTGCTGCTAGGTTCATCGCTTCGCGCAACGTGAAATTCACTTCTATATCTTGAACATTCACGGGTGGGTTCAAGCTAGTCAGTGATTTCGTGGACGGTGATGCTTGTTCGTAACCGGCGCGCAGAGCACTTAGGTAAACTGAATTCGCTTCAACTCCGGCGCCGAGGTCTGGTAGGTGATAGACGCCGTCGCGATCGCTGAACACTTTCAGGGCAGCAAATCCGGCGCTCGCGGATTCGACCTTGATCATCGCGCCGTAAATCGGCTGGCCCGTCGCATCCGACACTTTGCCGTGAAGTTGAACCGCGCCGACCGTACACGCAAGTAAGCTAAGCGCGATGGTGAAGACAATGGCCTTCATTGATCGATCCCAACTTGCCTAGAAGAGTCGACAAACTGCGCGATCATTCTGCCGAGTCTTGCTTAATGAAACTGAGTTCCGGTTTGTCGTTATTTTCAGCGCCCCATTCGCTTTCCCGATCCGGCGTAAACCAACTCAACAACGTGCACACATCCGTTAGGCAGACACCCGTATGCGGCATGAAAGGCGGAATGATTAATATTTCATCTTTGCCGAAGGTATAGGTCTTACCCTCGATGGACATTTCGATTCGTCCTTCAGTGAGTAACGCGACTTCTTCGCCGTGCCGGTTAACTTTGCCAGGGAAATGGCCTTGCTCGTTGCGCACCATCCGAAATACGCCGACGCTGATCTCCTCGCCGTGCCAGAACTTGAAATACAGTTGCCCTGGAATGATTGGATTCAATTCATCGTTAACGGTGTTTATGTTGAATAGTTTGCGTACGCCGTCTTTCGCATTCGCACTTGACGACACGCTGAGCAACAGCGCGATGAAGACCCACACGAGCTTGTGCTTCATTTCGCAGCCTCCTTGTCCTGCCCGGGGTAGTAACTTTTTTGACCCTCGGCAGGGTAGTCGGCACGCGGTGGTGTGATGATCCCGAGAATTTTGTTGTCCGCTTTGCCGAACGTTCCCGTGTGCCATATCCATGGTTTGATGATGAACACGTCGCCTTCGGCGATCTCATGCACGGTTCCGTCTTTTTCGATGACTTGCGAAGCGCCTTTGAGTTGAATGGCTAATTCTTCACCGTGCTGATGCATCGCGGGCATCGCAGATTCGCTGTTGCCAGTCCCTTCACGGAAATGAAAGTAGGCGGCGCTCAGATTCGTTCCGAACCAATGCTTCATCGAGAGAACGTCGGGAATAATTTCTCGAACGTCACTGTCGTCCAACTTCAGGATACGAACCTCTCCGGGGTGCAGCCTCGGATCCGGCAGGGTCTGTTCGTCGGCGTAAACCGTAACGCTAAAACTGTATGAGAAAACTAAGGCCGCACCGATTTTTAGATTAAGAAGCATCGACAACTTTCCCATGGCGAACGGTCATTCGGGCCGCCATGTTATCTGACAAATTGTCAGATAACCTATACCTGTTTGCCTGGAGACGCGGATGGTGCAATGCGGTATTAAATTACCGCACTGCATGCAAAACTGCGGACTAACGAATTTTATCGCTAAAGTGCGGCCACACTTTCTGCGTCAACAATTCGTGGCTGCGCATGGACGCTGCATGCGGAAGCATTTCGTTGTAGACGTAATTCCAAAAATACTCGACCGGAAAATCCTTAAACAAGGCCTCTAGTTTTCGGCAGACCGTGTCCGGACTCCCCGCAATCGTCAGGCCGCGATCGACCATCGATTCAAACGTATTCGGAATCGTCGCCGGATCTTCGCCGGGATGCATGAGCGCGGCATTGAAACCGAACGGCTCGAAGAACGTGGTCCAGATCCAGGCACCCGCATTACGCGCGAGTTCCATTGCCTGCGCATCGGTATCGGCGACAATAATTTCGCGCAGCAAGCCCATGCCTTGGCCAAAACTGTAATCCTTACCAACCGATTGCGCCGCTTCTTGACCCGCTCGGATCTGCCCGGTCAATAACTCGTGATCGCATACCACGGTAATGGGCACGGCGTTGTGCGCCACGCCCCAGCGCACCGAGCTTTCTGAAAAGCTAAACGGTTGAAACAACGGCGGATGCGGCTTTTGGTAAGTGGCAGGCACTGTTCCAATTTCAGTTAAGTAACCTTTTTCATCGACGCCTTGACCGAAATTTCTCGTCACGTTGTGTGCTTGCCAAAACGTATTCTCAGACGGAATCGTCCAATGCTTGCCCTTGTGGCTGAAAGTCGGGTTCGTCCACGCTTTAATGATGATGTCCCAATGTTCTTCGTAAAGTTCTTTCTTAAGTAACTCGTAAGCGGCCGGATCGCTGTCGCTATCGGCTAAGCCGTCGTAGTGCTGGCCGAGCACGTTCACCCAGCGCGGCTGATAACCACGGGCGAATCCCGCAAACGCTCGACCTTTGGTCATCTGATCAAGTATCGCCACGTCTTCGGCAATGCGAATCGGGTTATGGCACGGCAGCACAAGCCCGCACTGACCGACTCTTAGATTTTTCGTCTGCATGCCGATGAATAAATCGAGCATGATCGGGTTGGTAGAGACTTCTTCCCCTTCGATATGAAAATGATGTTCCGTAAACGCCACGCCGTAGTAGCCATGTTCGTCGAGATACTTCGCTTCCTCGGCTAGATTCGCGATCATGTTTTGGTACAAATCGGTACGCCGCCCAGCCATGCCTTCTGAGAGCTGCTGTTTGTTACCGATCGTGGGTAAGTGGAATACACCAATTTCCATGAGTAAGAACCTCAATTAGATTTTCGAGATGTGGTTGCCGAGTGCGCAGACTACGGGGCTCGAAGCCCTAGGTCTCGCGCAGGTCGAACGCGAATACTGGCCGAGCCAGAGCATTGCGTCCACTGGTTCATCAAGTTGCAAGGCGACGAGCCGCGTAAATTGAAATTAGGCGCCGCGGATCCCGTTCAACGGAAAAGTTAAATTGGGTCCATTTAAAGCGGATTCCAGGTTTTCTTGCGGGTGTATTTCATATAGCCAATATTCACACCCGCTCTTAGCCCCACGCCCAATCGAATCGGCGCGAGAATAATATCCCCGGATTGGTGATAATTCGCGCTTACGCCACCGACGAAATAGAAGCTGCCATCTAGCGCCGGAAACCGTTGAAACAAGGCATCGGCGTTGGGCAAATGATAGACAAGTACAAAGACCTTGGACGCGTTGGCGCCGGCATCGAAACCAATTGACGGACCGGACCAATGCACGGGGGTGCGACCACCACTTTTTTGCTGGAGGCTACCGTTCCCGTAGCGCGCGCCGATCCCAAACGCCCCGCTAGCTTCCTCGCCTTTGATGTAGGCGTTTGGTCGACCAAGCTCGGCGAATAGCTTTTCGATAACTTCTGCGACACCCGCCGTGCCTTCGCCGAGGAATGCACCGGCTTCGTGAAGCACGCTGTCCTTAGCGAACGTTTCTTCAGCAATAGCCTGCTTGCTTACAGTGATTGCAACGAGTATCGCTAGTGAAAGAATGAAACCTCGGTAAGTCCCATCCTGCACGCCGATTTGTTGTCCTGACAGACAGATTAGCAGCGGCCCTTTTTCGCCTGCCCAGGAGGGCAAAAGTTCCCATGCCGATGACCGTCGCCCCGATTCCTGTCGTAAGAACCCTCGGGCCTGTAGTAAGGACCGTCATAGCGGCGATCCTCATACCGCCCACCGTCATGTCCATCATGGCCTGTCGTGTTTATCGCGGTACCTGCTGCTGCGCCTAAGCCGGCGCCGACAATTGCCCCTTCACGTCCGCCGAGTTCCGCACCTACCGCCCCACCGATCGCACCGCCGACTGCGCCACCGATCGCAGCATCGAGGGTCAGATCCTTTGCGTTTGCTGGGGAAAGAAGGAACAAAAAGAGGGTGATTGAAAATAGGATTGAATAATTCATGTTTGCGTTCATCGCGGTAATTAGCTACTGCTGATCCTAGTCGCAATGTTTAATTTTCGCGCCTATCTTGTTGGCAGAATGTGAGTTGTGACTCAATCTGTTGCGGCAGGCGAGACACTCGCGCTGAATAAGAGCTCAACTAAGGTGACTTTCATGCAACGGCGGCTGGTTGGCTCGAGCATTTCACGGCTCGTATGCCAACCATCCAGGACGACGTTAGTTTAAGCCGCTCTTTAACAGGACAGATTAAACAGTTCCTTCACGTTATCTCTCACTATCCACTGCCGTTGTTCGTCCGTGATGCAGGCACTGTGTTCCGTCAAGAGTTCTTGCGACAACGGCCAGGTCGAATCCGTATGCGGAAAATCATTGGCCCACAATAGGCGGCGTGGATTTAAGTCGGCAACGTTTTTGAAAGCCACCCAATCATCTTGAAACGTGAAGTACACATTCTCGTTAATGTAAGCACTTGGCGCTTTCTTCAGCCCGCGACCTTCCATCCAATAACCATGGCGCTCGTACGCATGATCCATGCGGTACTTATAATGCGGCAACCAACCTGCATCGCCTTCGGCGATCACGAGCTTCAAGTTCGGATGGCGATCAAACACACCACCCAGTACGAATAAGCCCACAATGTCTTGGACACCGCGGATAATGTTCATGAAGCCGTTGATGCGATTGCCCCTGACTTGGCCGAATACGGTTTGAGTGCTCGATCCTTTAGACGTCAAAATATGAAAGCACAACGGCATGCCAAGATCGGCCGCGCATTCCCACAACGGATCGTACATCGGTTGATCATAATCTTCGTGCTGCGGATCGCCTGGCATCATCATGCCGACGAAGCCCATCTGTTTCGCGCGTCGCACGTCTTCGATCGCTTCTTCGACCGAGGATACCGCGGACTGAGCCAAACCGAACAAGCGATTCGGCGCTTCACTGCAATATTCCGCTAACCAGCGGTTATAGGCTTGCATGCAGGCCGATTTGTATTCGAAGTCTGAATGGTTGCAAATCACCATACCGATCGATGCATATAACACTTCGGCAGCAATACCATCGCGGTCTTGGTCGGCCATGCGATAACGTGGTTCCGATCCACTGCGATGCAATTCAACAAACTTCGCGCCATCTCTTTTCGCCACGAGATCTTGGGACGACACGCCAGCGCCGGCCACTAATCCGAGCGGAATGGTGACCCCTTCCATACCTGGAATGACGTAAACATCACCACCACGCGCATCGACTTCAATGTGTGGAGCGCGGTCGCGAAATTTTGGCTCGATGTAATCGGTATAACAATTCGGTGCTTCGACGATGTGGGAGTCTGCTGAGATGCAACCCCCTGTGACAATGGCTTGCATGATCCTGTCCTCGCGGTAGTGTTACGTTGAAACGGGCGATCGCACGTTAGCGCTTTCTACTGCAAGCGACAATCACTTTACAGCGGCGGG
>JAQCEL010000114.1 GCA_027618655.1 Pseudomonadota bacterium
AGAACAATTTCGACCGGGATAGCTTGTATGCCGCTCATCAGTATCTCCGCAACGTTCTCACAATGTCTTGCCTGGCGACTCGTAGTCTACAATTTTACTTGGACTTCAAAACGCACACCTGTCTTGGGATTACCCGAATCGGTCCGATCAACGACAAAACCATCGACTTGAAATATCGTGCGCCACCCGAATGCTTGCTGAACCCGAACACCTACGCCGTAAGAATCGTTCAGATTCCCCACTTCATCGTGTCGGGCACCGGCTTCGAGGATAAACTGGCGACGATCGTTACTGAAGAAGAATTGGCGTCCAAGTGCGACGCCATAGGCGTTGCTGGTTCGATTGCCTAAAGCGGCGGGATAAGTTCCCAAGCCACGGCCTGCAAATAAGATCCCGGTATCGCCAAGGGCCCCACCAACAAGTGGATCGCGGGCGGCAGACACGTATTCTTCAAACGCCGCAAAGCCTGCTAGGTAGATATTATCGTGAGAATAGTGGGGTACCCACGCTAATGACCCGAATATGAGCTGCCCGTCGCTGGCATTTCTCGTTTCCTGTCCGATCGCATGCGAGGTGGCAACACGAAAGGTCGCGGACATTTTGCCGATTGTTTGGATACTGTCTAGTGCCGCGACAATCACATCGCCGTTGCGATCTGAGTCGATGTACACAACGTCCAGATTCATCGTTCGACGGAACGTATCCGCTTGCAGAAACATACCGTAGAGTTCGGCACCGTCGTCGTCGTTATTATCGTCGCGGTGAATGCCGTTCCAGCCGTACAAGAATGTAGCCCGCGCACTGACGAGTGGCGCAAATCCTGGGATGCGAATATTGTTCTTCGAAATACCGACCGTATCGATCGTATCGTTCATCACCATTCCGGACTGGAATTGTACGTTTTGGCGTCCAACGCTGAAGCCAATATCGTTCGGCGTGAAATCGTTCACGTCCCACATCGGGAATAATTCCGCAAGATCGCCTTCAAAGAACAAGGTCGATATATTGAGATTCAATTCATCGACGGTGTCTTCTTCGCTATCCGGCGAAATGATTTTGCCTGAGAAATTGGAATCGTCGTGCAATGGCGTAATGCCAACCAGGAGTCTTTCCGTACCTGTCAACTGGAGGTTACCAAATAAATCAAGCCGATTGGCCCACTCCACCCGATCGTTACCTCTGCCGAGGTCATTGCGCTGGATGCCAGAACGAAAATTTCCGTAAACCCATAATCGTGGCTGCCACACGGCACCAGTCGCTATCTGGAAGCCTGGATCGATATTTCCCGTACCTAGGAAGTCGCCACCGAGCTCGAGTATCGGCGCCGTGCGAGGCGGTAACTCGGCGTCCGACAAGTACGGCGTCGGTTCCTTCGGTAGACTCGACGATCCTTCGCCCGCCACGGCTATGAAAGTCGAACACGCGACGATCGTCCCCACGACCGTCTGGAGAATAATCATATTAATTTTTTGATTCACGGTTCTGCCCTTGTAGTGCAAATTCGAAGTTAGTCGACCGCAATCTTTTCATCCTTTTCCCAGATAGTTACCTGCCCTGCGACAATCGCCTTGCCGAGCTCATCCGCCGACATGTTGAAATCGAAGCCGACGTCCTTAATTGCATTAAGCAGGTTTACTGGGACCGCTCCTGAACGAAGTTTCACATTGACGTTGTATTCACCTGGCCCGCTCAACTCTTTTGCTTTGATCTTATACGGCGCTATGCGGCTCGATAGCGGCGGAATAGTCCGACGATGTTTGCGCGCCCCCCCCGGTTGGCCAGTTAGCGCCAGAGATTGATTGAACGGTCGAATGAACGGCAGTGGATCTTCCGAGTAATTAACTGCTAACACTTGCTCCCGTTCGCCACCGCGGAAGCTGCGAGTGATAAACCGCGACTGCAATGTGAATAATTGCTTGTCAAGCGGCACTTCGCCGTTGTGTACATAAAGCGAATGTGTGTCGCGTACATCGCCATTGGGATCGAGATCGCCAGACACGAACACGACTTTGCCGCTTGCATCAGTCACCGTGATTTGCAGCCAAATCACCCGCTCTGCGTCGAACCCAGTCGGGACGTTATGTCCCTTCGTTAAATTCTTAACCGGGACTTCAAAACGGAGACCTTTCTTCGAGCTTGCCTTGGTAACCTTAATGTCGCCGAGACCGAAGCCGTTTCTCAATACTTGCAGTCGTTGGCCGGTCGCTTTTTCGCGCAATTCGAATTGTCGATTCAGTATTTCACGTGCGTCGTAGCGATCGTCAACGTAAGCCCATCGCTCTGGGAAGACATAGCCTGCAGGTAGATTGTCTTCGAATTCGTCCAGGCCCCAACCTGCTTCATGGTCGAATTTCAGCCAATCACTCAGACTAGCCATCGCCGCCGCATCTGAATTGTGCGGAAAAATCCCTGGGTGAATTAGCGGATAATCGGGACCGGCGAAGAAATGATCGGTTAATTTTCTCGGTAAGGTCTCGACGCCGCCGACTATCGCTGCGGGCCCTACCTCGTAGCCGCTCACCACACCTTGCTCTTTGCCCATATGGCAATCGTGGCAACTTTCGCCATCCACCGCAGCAGGCGACGTCTTGTATTCCGAAAATGCCTCTTCGAGTCGGAAGCCATTGAATAAGTTTACGTCATGACAGGAACCGCAGAATCCTGATGTGGAGATCGGCGCAAACTTGACTACCTCGCCATGGATCTTACGTCCCGCTTGTTCCAGGCTGGTGACAACGCGGTACTTATCCGTGTTATCCAGTACCCGCGCTAGCTCGGCGTTGCCTTGCGGTCCGAAAATCGGTGTGGTGATGTCGCCTTGCACAAGCGGCAGCCGACCGGACACTTTGCCCACCGGCGCTTCGAGACGATGACACACTACACAGGTGACGCCTTCGCGAGACGAAGCCGGTCGTTCTAAATTCGAAATGCGCGAGGATTCGCCGAGATTCATACCGACTTGGTTATGACAACGAATGCAAAAATCGCCATTGGTGCCACTGGTGATACCGTTAATAGCGTTCTGGAACGCCATATAAACTGGACTTAACTGCGCGTAAGCATGTTGCGAGACGGACCATTGGTCGTATTGACGCGGGTGGCACGTTCGGCAGGTATTGGCAGATGGATAGACGCTATCCGCGAAGGCTGCCAGGTGTTCCAGAGCGACAGCTTTCTCATCGATTACAGGTTTGGCTTTATCCGGTGCGCTCGTCTCAGCGACCGTTGGTGAAGCCTCAGCGTCGCTGCCGAGAAGATCGTCGCCATCACCATCGTCTGGTAAACTGTCGCCACCAGACGACGATTCGTCGCCGTCGTCTGACAACAGGTCGTCGCCAGAATCATCGTCAGACAATAAATCGTCCCCACCCTCGTCCAGCAACAGTTCGTCATCAGCGGATTGGGCGTACGCCGCGGATATGAAGAACCGTTCCGGCAATGCGCTGGCTGCGAAGATTACGCAACACGCGAGGAGCACCAATTTAAATTTTGCCATCATGTTCAAGGTTGTTGCAGATCGTGCCGATCCTGTTTTAAGGCGTGCTAATGAAAATGACATAGATGACCCACCCTTATCGAAACTTTGTTGCGTGACTGAATCGAGACCTAAACCCTGCGTTGGGCCGCTGGCTAATGGCAGCTGAAATTGGTTAACCATCTGATGCGATCTTCGTCCGATTCCGGTATAACAATGTGCGCCGTTGCACGGCCGGGATATTATCACACTAACGAGCCATTGGAAGCGCGGGTTATCGCTTTAAGATCAGGAGCTTGAACGCGATGTCGAAAGTAAATGTAACACCGACTAAAACCCAAGAGTACTTCGAACGTTACATGCATGGCGTCGAGAAGAGAAATCCCGGCGAACCGGAGTTCGTGCAAGCCGTCTACGAAGTGGCGTCTTCTATATTCCCTTACATTGCTGACAAACCGATCTACCACGAAATGCAAATTCTCGAGCGTATGGCAGAACCAGAAAGAACTGTCTCTTTTCGTGTGCCGTGGACAGACGATAGTGGGAATATCCGCACGAATCGCGGGTGGCGGGTTCAATTTAACAGTGCAATCGGGCCCTACAAAGGCGGACTTCGCTTTCACCCGACGGTTAACCAAAGCATTTTGAAATTCCTGGGGTTCGAGCAAACATTTAAAAACAGCCTGACGGGCTTGCCGATGGGCGGCGGCAAAGGTGGCTCTAATTTTAATCCCAAAGGGAAATCCGACTTAGAGGTGATGCGATTTTGTCAGAGCTTCATGACAGAGTTATCGCGGCATATTGGCGAAGATACGGATGTGCCAGCTGGTGACATCGGCGTTGGCGGGCGCGAAATTGGCTATATGTTCGGGCAGTACAAGCGAATTAATAATCGCTTCGTGGGCGTCCTGACCGGTAAAGGAATGAGCTACGGCGGTTCGAAAATGCGCCCTGAGGCAACCGGATACGGAGCCGTATTCTTTGTACGCGATATGTTGCAGCAAGCAGGTGACACTATCGAAGGCAAGACCGTGATCATTTCTGGCTCCGGAAACGTCGCTACTCACGCTGCTGAGAAAGCGCTGCAGCTAGGTGCAAAACCGATCACGATGTCTGATTCTAGCGGCTTCATCCACTGCAAGGACGGATTTACTCAAGAGCAAATCGAATGGATCCAAGTTTTGAAAGACGTTCGGCGAGGGCGGATCTCAGAAGCAGCCGACGAGTTCTCGAATATTAGCTTCCATGCAGATAGCAGGCCGTGGGGCGTCCCAGGTGACATCGCGATCCCGTCGGCGACGCAAAACGAAGTCAACGCTGAAGATGCCGCGAGCCTGATCGCTAATGGGGTCAAGCTCGTTGCAGAAGCGGCCAACATGCCGTGCGAACTTGCTGCAGTCCAAGCCTTCAACGCGGCTGGGGTCATGTTTGGCCCGGCCAAGGCGGTCAATGCCGGCGGCGTCGGGGTATCCGGTCTAGAGATGAGTCAAAACAGCGCTCGAATGGCGTGGGACGAAGCGCATCTCGCGACGCTACTCGAAGGCATGATGAAGACCATTCACGACAGTTGCGTTCAATACGGTACGGGGCCTAACGGCAAGGTGAACTATCTCGAAGGCGCGAATATCGCCGGATTCGTTCGAGTCGCAGAAGCGATGTTGTCTTATGGCCATGTGTAAGGCCCGGCAAGCTGGCAGGTAGAACACTTGTACCAAGCGCAGCGTCGGGCGGGTGCTCGGGTGATGAATCGCCTGGGCACCTTGCCCGTATCGAGCGTAGTTGTAACGCCGAGTTCGAGATCCCTACGCGTTCAGCGCAGGGATTTATCTCGAAAATGGGGAATGATGTCCGCCTTCATATACGCAACGGATTGAAATGTTTGTTCGACTGGTAAGTTTCCAAACGCAAGTCGGCAGAGCAGATAATTGATTCCGGACGATTCGATTTCTTCGGCGAGCCGCTCGCGTACCGTGTCAACGGAACCCACGACACAATGCCCTTGTGCTTTTGCCTCAGAAAAATCTTCGGGAAAACTCAACGGTATTTGGATATCGTGAATCCGCCAAAGATGTAAGAGACTTGCAAACCACCGATCGTAGGCAGGAGCGGCCACATCGTGTGCTTGTCGATCTGAATCGCCGATCACAACGTGCCTACTCATGCCAATCTTCGGCAAGGGCTCACTCGCGTGCGAACACTTCGACCATTCACTCTTGAATTGATCCGTCACGCCGCGGACAACCCTGGCAAGACCGTTGGTGATGATGTTCATTTTTCGCTTTGCGGCCCAAGGCGTTTTGTCAGCATTACCGAGTCCGTACCACAGCGGTGGATGCGGTAATTGCACCGGTTTAATCACCAAGGGTACGTCAGTAAAAGTAAAGTACTTACCCACATAGTTCAGGCGATCTGCAGATAGGTTTTGGAGGATAATTTCACTGACTTCTTCGTAAATTTCTTTCGACTCTGGACCAGCCCCATAGAAGCCCATTTCGATTGGCGAGATCCCGCGACCAATGCCAAGCTCGAGCCGACCACCGCTCAGCTGATCAAGCATGCAGATTTCCTCAATCGCACGCATCGGGTGGTAAATGCTCAGGGTATTGACCATGGGACCGAAGCGCAGCGTCTTAGTGTGCTCGCTGAGTGCGGCGAGAAAGATGTTCGGCGAAGGCGCTAGGCCAAGCGGCGTACCGTGATGTTCAGCTAGATGGTATGCGTAAAAACCGGCCTCATCGTAGGCTTCGGCAAGCTGCAGCCGCTCGCGGTATTGTTTTCCAATATCGCGGCCGCTGCAGTCCATATGATCAAATACACCGAAATTCATCAATTTTTGCCTCGTGTAATTGCCACGCGCAGTAGCAATAAAAATCGATCCTAACGCCTCTCAAATCCTGCAACGCCTAAACAATCGCTTGGGGCCGCGGCCGCCGCACATTACGGTTCATCGAATTTGGAACCGTAGTGATCGATGAATGCAATCTCCGACAATGGACGGCGCGTAAGACTGCGCGGAAACGGTTTGCTCGGCCAACCGATCGTCACCATTGCGGCCGTGGAAATATCGGCCGGAATACCGAGCAAAGACTTAACGGCCGGTTCGACCGCGCAGAGCAGCGTAGTGAGCGCGGTTCCAAGCCCTTCTTCTCGAGCTTTCAACAAAATATTTTGCACGGCCGGATAAATTGACGCGCCGCCGACGATGCTCAAGCGATCAAGCGCGACGTCAGTCGGCTGAACGTCAGCCAATCGGGCGCAGACGATGAGTAGAACCGGGATTTGATCGATGTGCTTAGCAAAATGGTCAGCATCGATAAGCAATTTCGGTCGTGCTTTGTATTGCTTCTCGCCCGCATAGATACCGTTCAAAAACTCATTCCAGATCGGCTGATAGAGCGCCTGTAACTGTGTTTTTAACGCTTGGTCGCGCACGGCAATCAGGCTCAGAGGTTGGCGGTTGCCACCACTTGGTGCCCAGCGTGAGGCGTCAAGAACGCGAGCCAAGACGTCGTTTGAAACCTCCGTGGTTTCGTAATACCGACACGTACCGTTGGTGCGAATTAGTTCGTCGAATTTCATTGTAGAACCAGTGGCTCGTAAGAGTTGGTCAAGAGTAACATGCGAGAGCACCGCGAAATGATAGATCCATAAGGGCAAAACCCGTTAAACGCTGCGCGACAAAAATAATTTCAGTCAAACATCCGCTATAATTGCCTGATGCGTCGGTCACTCGCTTTAAGTAAATTCACGCTAACCCTCCTGTGCATCGCCGGACTGTCGGGCTGCTCGCTTCTTCCATCGAACAATCCCCCGGAGACTTCCCGTGATCGGGCCTGATCCGAATGCGCCGCGATTGAGCCCATTGTCCAGTACACAATACGAAAATGTCTCGGCCGAAAGCGAGGTTTTGGGCGAGGTACAAGTGTTATTCGCGCGGGATGAAAATACCCTCGCGGGCTTAGCGCGTCAGTACAATTTGGGATACCAGGCATTGCGCAATGGCAACCCCGATGTTGATCCGTGGCTCCCTCGGGAAGGAACGCCGGTGTTTCTGCCAACCATGAATGTGATCCCTGATGGCGCACGCGACGGCATATTGATCAATTTGCCGAGTATGCGAATGATGTATTTCGTTCGGGACTCAATTGTAGCTGGCGTCGAAACTCGATTCATGGTCACGAGTCACCCGATAGGCATCGGTCGTGAGGGCTGGGCGACCCCGATTGGCGTCACGCATATCACGCAAAAGACGCGCGATCCAAAATGGTATCCACCCGCATCTGTTCGCGCCGAACACGCAGCGCTCGGCGACCCCTTACCAGCGGTCGTGCCGGCCGGTCCCGATAATCCGCTGGGGCGCTTTAAGATGCGCTTGGCGCGGCCTGGCTATTTGATCCACGGAACGAACAAACCCTCTGGTGTTGGCATGCGGATCAGTCACGGCTGCATTCGACTTTACCCCGAAGACATCGAAGCATTATTCGATCGAGTGCCTACAAAAACCCCCGTTTACATCGTGGACCAACCTATCTTGGCGGGGTGGCGCGATGACGTGTTATATCTTGAGGTTCACCCGCCGCTGGCGGAGGACACGCGACCGATGGCGGACGAAGCGAATCGAGTGATTACCGAAGCGCTAGCACGCCGCGCTCATGACCCTATCGAAATTAACCGTGAGCTGGTCGCAACCATCATTGCCGAAAAACGTGGGATCCCAATTCCAATCACCGGTGAATACGGAAATATTGATCACTACCTCACGGGTTCTAGGATCATCGAGAACCTAAGACTCGATCAGTCCGAAACTTCTACTGCGAGCCGCTAGTTAGGGCCGCACTGCGATTGACCATCGCTAACTCTAAAATCTCCGACGCAAACTGATAGGCAGGAGAGTTGCGCCTCTGACACGCTATTTTGGCCTCAAGTCTGTCGCAGAAAAATTTAGCCGAAACGTTCGCGCTCCCGCGTTATAATGGCGAGCGCCTTCTAGCCATCAGTACAACAATTGTCTGTGGTTCTTAACGGATTTCTTGAACTAGTCTAGGGCCCAAAATGGATACAGCCGACCAAATACCGATCGATCCGCTAGAAATTACCACTGAATTTCTGACGCGTTCGGCGCAGCGCGCGTCTGTCTATATCTGCTGCGCGCGTTCCGATGAATCGGCGGCCAAGCAATTTTGCGATGAGTTTGAATCCCGCGGAACGCCGTGCTGGCTTAGTGCGCGCGACCTTACTCAGAAAAGCGCCTGGCCCCAATGCGTTGTTGAAGCAATCGACAATTGCACGTTCTTCGTTTTACTACTCACCCAACAGGGTCAGAACTCGACTGAAATAATTCCGGAAGTTTCAGAAGCAGTTGCCCGAGGCCGAACTATATTGGTCATGCAATCGTTCGAGCACCTGTTGAATCCGCGATTGGAACAACTGCTTATTGAAAGTCACCTCGTTACGGTAAACGAACACCTGAGTGCTAGTGACATCGATGCTACGTGGTCCAAGATTGTCGAAATAGAAGCTGCTCAAACACAGGCCGAAGTATCTACGGCGGCGCAATCAAACAAGCCACGCGCACGTGGATCTACCAAAAGTTTCCTGCTGCAGCTCGATTGTTTAAAAGGAAAAATTCGCGGAAAAACATCCTACCAACTTGCTCCCGGAGACAAACTCGTGTTCGGCCGAAGCGACGAAGCTGACATCTTCGTCGACGATGCAAGGGCATCGCGACGCCACGCTGGATTACTTCTGGTGCGCGATCCAAAGTACGGATTGGAATTACAACTCATTGATCTGATGAGCCGCAATGGAACGTGGGTACGTTACCGACGCGAGGGCGACGCGGATATTTCAAAATTTCTAGAACACGCACAAACCCGGGTTGATGATGGCGCAATTATCCGTATCGGAAGTACCGATATTCGGCTCACCGCGTTACCGATACCAGCGGATGTTGCGCGCGCCGACATCTAAAATCGCCAGCGTCCAAACAACGAATACGAGTTCGACCGGTCGGGATGCGTTGGAATAAGTTTGACTAATGAGAACGCTTAGCGCGCAATTAGACTGCCGTCTGCGCGCATGATTTCTAGCCGCAATTGCAGCTAATAATTGGCCCCTGTAGTATCGCCTGCGCACTTCTATCGATAACAGATACCGACGGACGTCAACCATCTCGAATGAGACTAGCAACGACGCCATTTTCGCGCGAGACCAGATTAAGCACAATCGGAGATCTACGATCCATGAGATACGCAGCACCGTTGACCACTAAAGAGGCAGTATCGCTGCTGGCCAATGCGAAGGGCAAAGCTTTCGTCCTTGCTGGTGGTACAGACTTATTAGTTCGCATGCGAGGGGATTACATCGAACCCGACCTACTAGTCGATATTAAGCGCATCACGGCTACGCAAGATATCAAAAAATCGGCGAACGGTTTTCGCATCGGCGCGAGCGTTCCGTGCGCGGCGTTAAACGAAAACGCAGGTCTGGTTAAAGCCTGGCCTGGAGTCGTCGAAGCAGCGAACTTGATCGGTTCCGATCAGATTCAAAGTCGCTGCACAATGGTCGGAAATCTATGTAATGCATCGCCTGCTGCGGATACGATCCCCGCGATGGTCGCGGCTCAAGCGTCAGCTGTTATCGTCGGACCTGCGGGCCGGCGCACGCTGGCCGTAGAGAAAGTAGTGATTGGCCCCGGTAAAACATCGCTCAAAAAAGGTGAGCTTATTGAAGCGATCACTTTGCCTAAGCGCCCGGCCAAATCCGGCGATGCGTATTTGCGCTTTATTCCGCGCACCGAAATGGATATCGCGGTGTGTAGCGCCGGCGTGAATTTGACGTTAGATGCCCAAGGCGTTGTTAAAGCAGCACGAGTTGCCCTCGGTGCTGTCGCCCCGACGGTCGTATTGGTCCCGGATGCGGCGAAAGCGATCGTTGGGACCAAACTAGATAGTGCGGCACTCGAACGGCTAGCGAAGGCTTGTGAAGCAGCCTGTGCACCGATTGACGACAAACGGGGAACTGTTGAATTTAGAACCGAGGTGGCCGGTGTACTTGCCCGGCGCGCCGCGAAGATCGCTTACGAGCGCGCGGGAGGAAAATAATGTCTGGAGTCCATATTTCAACGACCGTTAACGGTGATTCCGTTGAATTTGTCTGTCACCCGAGCGAGAGCTTGCTCGATGTATTGCGTAATCGAATCGGGCTAATAGGGGCCAAAGAAGGCTGTAGCACTGGAGACTGCGGTGCTTGCAGCATCACACTCGATGGACGCTTAGTGTGTTCGTGCTTAGTCCTAGGCGCCGAAGTTGAGGGACGTGATATTACCACCGTAGAAGGGATGGCGGACGGCGAGAAGTTGCACCCGCTTCAAATTAACTTCCTAAAACACGCAGCCTTGCAGTGCGGAATATGCACGCCAGGCTTCTTAGTTGCTGCAAAAGCACTTCTCGATCGAAATCCAAGCCCTACTGAGGAGCAGATCCGCTTTGCACTAGCCGGCAATTTATGTCGTTGCACGGGCTACGACAAGATCGTTCGAGCAGTGCAAGCCACGGCAAAGGAAATCGCAAAAACCACAAAGAAAAAGCGTTGAACGTATAAGCGTGGACCTAATTATCCGATCGAATTTGCCCTAAAACGCAACGTTGGCAAGGAGAAAACCCAGTGGCACATGATACGAGTTTCACCAATCAAAATTTCAAAATGGTAGGCCAGCGCCGACCACGTCCTGATGGAGTCGATAAAGTAACGGGTCGTGCACGTTACGGAGCGGATGTATCAGCACCAGGACAACTAGTCGGCGCGATTTTGCGTTCGCCACATGCTCACGCGACGATCAAAAAAATCGACGTTTCGAAAGCGGCAAAACTGGCTGGTGTTAAGGCGATTATCACGAGTGCCGACTTGCCAGATTTGACTAACGGTAATCGCGGCATGTTCGACATTCTAGAAAATTGCATGGCCCGTGGGCGGGCACTTTACGATGGGCATGCCGTGGCCGCAGTGGCGGCAATCGACGCGCCAACTGCAAAGAAAGCGTTAAAGCTCATCAAAGTCGACTATGAAGTTTTGCCACATGTGACGGACGTCGATGAAGCGATGAAACCGGGTGCGCCAATCGTTCAACCACATATTCGTACGAGTGGCGTTGAACCGCCGCCGAAGAAGGCGTCAAACATTTCTCAAATCACGAACTTCGGACACGGTGACGTCGAGGCAGGTTTTAGGGCTGCAGATGTGATTGTCGAGAAGAGCTATAAGACTGAACAAACTCATCAAGGCTACATCGAGCCGCACGCATGTCTTGCGAGTGTTGGGCCTGATGGTCAAGGAGAACTTTGGGTCACCACGCAAGGTCATTTTGTTTTTCGTAACACCTGCGCAACATTGCTCGGCATGGAAATCGCCAAACTCAAAGTAACGTCATCAGAAATAGGCGGAGGGTTTGGTGGCAAAACGCACGTGTGGACGGAACCCGTTGCACTCGCCCTTTCCCGCAAAGCAAACCGTCCAGTAAAACTAGTCATGAGCCGCGAGGAAGTTTTCCGCGCAACCGGGCCGACTTCATCAACATCAATTGACGTGAAAATCGGCGCGAAAAAAGACGGCACCATTACCGGGGCAAGCGCGAGTCTGCGTTATCAAGACGGAGCTTTCCCCTCCATTTGGGGCATGCTCGGCGCCATGACCGCGTTCGCCTGTTACGACTTAAAAAACGTTAAGACCACGGGCTACGATGTTCTCGTTAACCGACCTAAAGTCGCCGCCTACCGGGCGCCGTCTGCACCCATGGCGGCTTTTGCAGTCGAAAGCACAATGGATCAAGTGGCCGCAAAAATTGGCATGGACCCTGTCGAGTTTCGACTCAAAAACGCGGCCTCCGAAGGCACGCTGTCGTCCTATGGACCGACTTACGGCCCAATTGGGATCAAGCCAACCTTAGAGGCGGTCAAGAATCACCCACACATGAAAGCGAAACTGGGTAAGAACCAAGGACGCGGCATGGCGTGCGGTTTTTGGTTTAACTTTGGTGGGCAAACTTGCTCCGATATCAATTTGGGCGCAGACGGCACGGTTTCAGTGACCATCGGCACAATTGACGTCGGCGGTTCACGTGCGTCGATGTCCCTGATCGCGGCAGAGGAACTCGGTATTGCGTATGAGCAAGTAAAATGCACGATCGCTGATACGAGTTCGCTTGGCCATAACGACACGACGGAAGGAAGTCGAGGAACGTTCTCAACAGGCATGGCGATAATTTTCGCAGCCCGGGACATGATTAAAACACTCCGCGAGCGAGCTGCGAAAACCTGGGGGATCCCGGTAGACGATGTTGAGTGGAAAGATGGCAAAGCGTCAGCGATAGGCGCCAAACATAAAAAGCTTACGCCACTTAGTTTAGCGAACATCGCCGCATCTGCCGCGAAGACAGGCGGTCCAATCGCTGCACATAATGAGGTCGTCGCAGACGGCGCGGGCGTTTCTTTCGCAAGCCATATTTGCGACGTTGAAGTGGATCCGGAAACAGGGGCAACGAAGGTTATTCGCTATACCGTTATCCAAGATGCCGGCAAAGCAATCCACCCTGACTATGTCGAAGGGCAGTTCCAGGGTGGTGCTGCACAAGGGATTGGTTGGGCGTTAAACGAAGAGTATATCTACGGCGCCGATGGTCGATTACAAAATGCGGGCTTCCTAGACTACCGGATCCCCGTTTGCTCCGATCTTCCTTTCATCGATACCCAGATCCTCGAGATACCGAATCCTGGCCATCCCTATGGCGTACGCGGCGTTGGTGAAACGTCGATAGTGCCGCCGTTGGCTGCGGTCGGTAATGCTGTGTCGAACGCTGCTGGTGTGCGCATGACCCATGTGCCGATGTCGCCACCACGGATCCTCAGTGCGCTAAAGGCGCAACGCACGGGCTAGGCATTCGGAATACGTGCACGAGGTAAAACTTGTCGGGTCGCTACGCGACGCGGTCGGTGGGACAGCTTCGGTGATGATCGAAGCTGCCACGATTCGGGAATTGTTTCGGCACCTCGCCGAGCGCTATCCGCGGATTCAAACCCACCTCGACACAGGCGTCGCGGTATCAATTAATGGTGAGATTTATCGCGATAATTGGGATGAATTGATTCCGGACGGCGCGGAGGTTTTTCTACTTCAACGCATCGAAGGCGGTTAACACCATTCGCGACG
>JAQCEL010000115.1 GCA_027618655.1 Pseudomonadota bacterium
CAACGATGGGGGCGGGTTGGTGTCCGCCGGGAATGCTTGGGATCGGCATCGGCGGTACCGCCGAGAAGGCCATGGTGATGGCGAAGGATGCGCTAATGGATCCGATCGATATGCAAGAATTGATCGCGCGTGGTCCGAAGAGCAACATCGAAGAATTGCGCATTGAATTATTCGAAAAAGTGAACGCCTTAGGGATTGGTGCGCAAGGGCTCGGTGGTTTGACTACCGTATTGGACGTCAAAATCAAAGACTATCCGACCCACGCAGCATCCAAACCGGTAGCGATGATTCCGAATTGCGCAGCCACTCGGCATATCCATTTCAAGCTAACCGGGTCGGGTATTGCTCATCTGCCGACGCCGAAATTATCAGATTGGCCGGAGATCAGTTGGTCCGTCGGCGACACCGCTCGCCGAGTGAACCTCGACACAGTCACCCCGGAGGAGGTCGCCACCTGGCAGCCAGGCGAAACGCTCCTGCTTAATGGGGCAATGCTGACTGGCCGCGACGCCGCACATCAACGCATAAAGGAAATGTTTGAGCGGGGAGAACGCTTGCCCGACGGCGTCGATTTTAATAATCGGTTTATCTACTACGTGGGGCCGGTTGATGCGGTGCGTGACGAGATTGTTGGACCTGCTGGACCGACAACTGCCACGCGAATGGATAAATACACCGAGATGATGCTTGCTGAAACCGGTCTGTTGGGCATGATTGGAAAAGCCGAGCGCGGTCTAGTTGCGATCGAATCAATTAAAAAGCACCGCGCCGTGTATTTGATGGCAGTCGGTGGGGCGGCTTATCTCGTCTCTAAGGCGGTGCGCTCATCGCGCATTATCGCCTTCGAAGATCTTGGAATGGAAGCGATTCGAGAATTTGTGGTCGAAGATATGCCGGTTACGGTGGCCGTCGATTCCAAAGGTGAATCCGTACATGATACGGGTCCTAAGAAATGGCGAAATATCATCGGAAATATTCCGGTCAGCGTTGAAGTCTGAGGTGCTTAAGCGATAGTTTGCAGTCCACATTCGCGATCGTCTGAACCTTTCGTCGGATCGAAGTAGTCATCGTAATCTGGAAGCTCATTGAAATAGATGTAGCCTTCCAAATCGACCTCGGTCCAAGCGAGCAGTGGGGCAACCCTGGTGATCCCACCAGGCCCTGGGGAAATTGTGTCGAGCGACCGACGGTAGGCCGTTTGGTCGGATCGAATGCCCGTTAGCCAAACGTCGGGCTGCCATTGCGCTAGCGCACGTTCGAAAGGTTCCAATTTTACGTGGCGGACGAACGTGTCGTGCTGCTGCGATCCGATCGCCGGAATGGCATCCGAAGATGGGCGGAATTCGCCTGGAACCCACTTCGGGCGATAGATATGAATATTCAGATTGAATCGATTGAGTACTAAGTCGACAAATTGATAAGTCGCATCCGTGTTATAGCCGCTATCTACCCAGAGGATCGGTATATTAGGAAGCACCTTTGTCACCATGTGAATTAAACCGATCGAATGCGGACGAAAATTCGTCGTGAGCACGGGCCGGGCGGAGTTGAGCGTCGTCCACTCAATGACCTTTTCGGGTGTCTGATCCGCTAGAAACTGATTTGCCGAAGGCATATGGATGCGTGAGGCAGGAGGGTGAGCGGGTACGACGTTTATATTCACAAGATCTGTTCGATTCATTAGTTAGAACTAAATCGAATTATCGTGCAAGACTGCGCTAATTAAAAAGTTAGATTCGGAATATCCTTATGTGTATCCGACACGGGCGACGCTGTTCATCAGATAAGATCGATTTGCAGCGAGCGGGTTTTCCGCGCGTGCAATTCGACTATCAGGCTTGGTTTTTCAGTTGACGGTTTAGTTACAAAACTCAGGCACTGCCGATCGCGTTCGACGTAGTCTCGATTAATGCGAGGTTGTGCGGACTATCGTTGTCGACGCGTGCGTACGGCAGCAGCGAGCTGTTCCAATACTGGGACTGTGGACTCCCAGTCTAAACAGGCATCAGTAATACTTTGTCCATAGACCAGAGGAACGCCGTTTTGATGGTCTTGCTTGCCCGCTTTCAAGTGACTCTCGAGCATGACGCCCATTACTGAGGTACTACCTTCAGCGATTTGCTGAGCCAATTGTGCGGCAACAAGCGGTTGTTGAGTGTGATCTTTGCGACTGTTCCCGTGACTACAGTCAACCATGATCCGATCATTGACAGCAGCGGCGGCCAAATTGGCTTGGGCGTCTATTATCGATTCGCGGTCACAATTTGGCCCGACGTTCGAGCCACGCAGAATTAAATGACAAGTATCATTGCCTGTCGTATTCACAATTGCCGATATGCCTTGTTTAGTTACTGACAAAAAGTGATGGGCATGACGGCTTGCCCGGATCGCATCAATGGCGATTTGAACGTTTCCATCAGTACCATTTTTGAATCCGACCGGCATTGATAAGCCGGACGCGAGCTCGCGATGAATTTGGCTTTCCGTCGTTCGTGCGCCGATCGCACCCCAAGAGATTAAATCCGCAATGAACTGGGGAGTTATGACGTCGAGGAACTCTGAACCTGCAGGTAAGCCGCGCTTCGCAAGTTCTAGTAGCAAGCCGCGAGCCATGCGCAGTCCGTTGTTGATAGCAAAACTGCCGTCCAAATTGGGATCGTTAATGAGCCCTTTCCAACCAACCGTGGTACGCGGTTTTTCAAAATAGACGCGCATTATCACGAAAAGCTCGTCGCGTAATTTCTCAGCCAAGGATTGCAATTTCGTTGCGTATTCGAGCGCCGCATCTGTATCGTGAATTGAGCAGGGGCCAACTACGACCATGATCCTGTCATCGCGGCCTTTGACGATGTCCCCGGCAATGCGTCGCGCGTCAACGATAGTATTAGACGCCTGTTCCGTTAAGGGCAGTTCTTCCATGAGGATAGCCGGCGGAATTAGGGGTTTGAGACCACCTATCCGGACGTCGTCGGTCACCTGAAACATCGAGCGTCGCTCCTGATCGTCATTCTTTACTAATCGGGCGCGCAGTATACCGTTTAATCGCGCCAGCTAAATAACGAAGGACAGCGGATAACCAGGAGCGCCCGGATCGGCACGCCGTCGATCGAATTTACGTGCTAAGCAGCGACGTGCCGACTTGGAAGCACAAAAATGCGCCGCAGTAGCCTAAAGTAGACATGTAAACCCAGGCAAAAATGGGCCAACGCCAAGTATTTGTTTCACGGCGCATAACCGCGATTGTCGCGACACATTGCAAACATAGGGCATAGAAGATCATCAGGCCCAACGCCATTGGCAACGTAAATACGAGTGTGCCGTCTGGCCGTCGCGATTCCTTGATTCGTTCGAGTAAAGATCCGTCATCCGAATCATCAATGGCGTAGATCGTACCGAGCACGGCGATAACAACTTCTCGAGCAGGAAACGACGCAATCACAGCGGCTGTGACCTTCCAATCCCAGCCAAGGGGTGCGAAAAATGGCGATACCGATTTGCTGGCGGTGCCGAGGTAGCTATTCTCCAGTGCAAACTGCGCTGCAACGGGCGTGCCGGGCTCAATGTCTTTTGGTACTTGAGATTGCGGAAAAGTGGCGAGAAACCAAATCACGATAGCAACACTTAAAATGACCGTGCCTGCACGGATCAAAAATATTTTTGCCCGTCCATATAACTTGATAGCCATGGAGCGAATGTTCGGTACGCGATAGGGCGGCATTTCCAGCAGGAAAGTCGGGGTCGGTCCGCGTAAGAACGTTTTGTTGAGCAAATATGCGGTTAGGACTCCCCCTACCATGCCGAGAAAATAAAACCCGAGCAGCACTAGCCCGTGCAAGTTAATGATACCCCCGAGGTAGGTTTTGGGCGGAATAAACGCTGCAATCAATAGGGCATAAACCGGTAGTCTCGCCGAGCAGGTCATAAACGGGGCGGCCATAATTGTGGCAATGCGGTCGCGCCGATCCGGTATGACTCTTGTTCCCATGATGCCGGGAACGGCGCAGGCGAAACTCGACAACATCGGAATAAATGATTGCCCAGACAATCCGCACCAGCGCATTAATCGATCCATCAAAAACGCTGCCCTCGACATATAGCCCGTGTCTTCAAGCAAAATGATGAAGGCGAATAAGATCAAGATCTGCGGCAGAAAAATCACCACGCTGCCAACGCCCGCAACGACGCCGTCGCTCAAAAAGCTAGCCAGCAGTGGAGACGGGACTAGATGGCTTATTAGCCCACCCAAGTAACTTGATTGCGAGTCAATAAATTCCATCAACGGGCTTGCCCATGCAAACACGGATTGAAAGACCAGACCCATAGTCAACACAAATATTAGACTGCCTAGAACTGGGTGATTCAGATATTTGTCAATTCGATCGGTCCCACGCTTCTCGGTTTCGCTGCGCTGCTCGACTCGATTAATTACTTCGTTTATCCAGCCGTAGCGACTTCGGGCCTCTAAGGCCGCGAGCGGGCGGCCGGCACCGAGTTCTTGGCGAGCTGATTCGAGATCGGTCTTTAGTGAGCGATCAAAATTTAATAATCTCTGCTCGGCGTAGCCCCCTTGATCGATCAGCGCACGCTCGATATCTATCGTTTCGAAATTTTCTACGCTCGGGCCGATGCCGAGGGCGATTTTCTCGGCGGCGGCCCGTAATTTGCGGTCGATAACGTGGCGCTCGGTATAGTCGGAGCTCAAGGCTAACGCGATCGTTTCACGCAGACGATCGAGGCCTTCACCGCGTGCAGCGCACGTCGGGACCACCGGAGCTTGTAGTGCCTCGGCTAATTCGTCCACGTCAATACGAGTACCTTGGGAACTAGCGAGGTCCATCATGTTGAGCACGATGATTACCTGCAGCGGGAGTTCTAATATTTGCGAGGCTAGAAATAGATTACGCCGCAAATTGTTTGCGTCGACGACCACGATCACGACATTTGGTCTACCGACGTTCTCAATTCGGCCGAGCAGCACGTCGATGGCGACCATCTCGTCCGGCGATTGCGCGGCCAGGGAATACGTCCCTGGCAAATCAACCAGGACGACTTTTTGGCCATTGATCTCAGTCTCGCCGCGAAGATGTTCGACCGTGACACCTGGAAAATTACCTACCAGTTGATGCAGCCCGGTTAAGGCGTTAAACAGCGTGCTTTTTCCCGTGTTGGGATTGCCGAGCGTGATAATGACGGGGGCTGATTGGGTGGCGGCGTCGCTCATTCTTATAGGGTGTCGACCAAAATAGTCGTTGCTTCGCTGGTTCGTAGGGACAGGGAATAGCCGAGGATTCGGACTTCGATCGGGTCACCGGCAGGCGCGCGACGTATAACTTCAATTCGCTCGCCTTCAATCACGCCCAATTGCATCAATCGTTGTGAGCTGGTGCCGTTGTGTGTAAAGCCTCGGACGATACCGGTCTCGCCGGCCTTGAGGCTCGCCAACGACGGCATTACCGTGGCCAGAGTTTACGCAGCAGTGATTTTCCCGTCGGTTTGATGAGATTAACTTGAATGGTGTTAGCATCATCCCGAGTCATGGCCCAACGGGACTCATCCATGGATACCAGGAACGGATCTCCGCTCCGCAAAACACCCACTTCTACGCCTGGGACAAGACCGCGGGCGGCCAACTTCGCGTTGAATATCGGATCTGCAGATTCCACATCGATGATCAGCGCCCGGTCGCCATAGCGCAACGTGCCTAGTGCTTTGCAAGTTGGTTCGGGTCGAGCGCTCATCTGATTTGCCACTGCTTTTCTAAATAGCGGTCTAAATGCTAATGATTCTGAGTTACAGATGCAATCGTATTTTGATATGGACTCGGGTGTCCTCAGCTTTTTTGCTAAAAGCCGTTTATCGAAGCGTGCGTTGTAAAGGAACCGGGCGCTATAACGGAAACGCTTACGTCGTAAAATCGCTCTTACCGATTAAAATAAACGCCTCAGGAGCGCGTCGTTTTCTCGCTATGAAATAGTTGGTAATCGCCGCTACGGGTGGAGGTAACAAGGCGAGATTACTCTATATGAGGTAGGTTACAATGTTTTAATTGTGTAATTCGCGGCCATGGCCTATGCTCGCCGCACCGCATGAATCTAAAGCAATGCTGTCGCTAAGTTGTTGAATAATAAATATAGAATAATCTTATTTGACGGCGACAAGCACGGTAGGGCGCTGCTCGGCCTCGCTTTGCGCAGCGCCTTGCCAAACTCCGAGGTGCTTGACGCGTCGTCTGCCGTGGAAGTGGCGCACCACATTAGCGCTGGCCCGGTTGATGCCATCGTCGCTGACCCGGTTGCGCGCTTCGGCGAGGTGATCTCAATCACGCTCGATATTAGAAAGCGCTATCCAGCGTGTTTGTGTTGGTTGTTCAGCGGTGAGGGTTCGCTCCCATCGCTTCGAGATTGTGTCGGTCGCGGCATTGACGGCCGATTTGCTAAAACGAGTTCGGGTTTCCTCGAACTGCCGAAATCTCTGTTGTTACGATTGCAGTGGTTTGGCGAGTTAAAAGAACGCCTGCCGGTCGATAACACCGCACTGTTCTCTTCAATCTTCCCTGGGGCGACCTGCCTCGTGTCTGACGACGGTAACTTGCTGATGGTTAGTGAGGAATTTGAACGGCTTGTCGAACAACCTCGATTCGGGCTGGTTGGTCAACCATTAGTCCAGTTTTGGCTCGATGAGGAGAAACGCGAAGAATGGAATAGTCGGATAGCCCGGCCGCCACGAAGTTGGGATTTTGTCGGTCGGTTCCGTTGCTCGCGTTCTGATAAACCAGTAATGGCCATCTCTCTGCGAATGCTGGGATCAGAACCCAGTGGTCGTAAACTCTGGGCTGGAAGCATGACTGACGTTTCGGGTTTGGCCAACGCCGGTGTCTCGTCGGAGCCGAATACGCATTTCGTGAGCAATGATGCTGAGCAGATTGCATTCGCTTTGTCTCACGACTTACAAGCACCGCTAAATTCACTAGCAAGTCACGCACAAACCCTCACGTCTGCGCTACAAGACGGGACGCCAGAAGTTCTAGCAGCAGCACATGAAGTTTATGGGCTCACCCGTCGAATGCAGCAAATGTTGGACGGGATCCTCGATTATTCGCTCGTTAATTCGTTGGACGAAAAACGCGACATCGTCAGCCTTGATAGCGTGCTCGAAGAAGCTACGGCAAATTTGCGCAGCATGATCGATGATTCCGGAGCCACAATTGAGAGTCAGCCTTTACCCGCTTTAGCGATTGCCCGTCCTCAGATGGCCCAGGTGTTTCAAAACTTAATCAGCAATGCGATTAAATTTCGCGGCGCGAGGATCCCGCGCATCCGGATCAGCTCGGTTGAAACTGGTGAGTATCTGCGAGTGCGCTTCGAGGATAACGGTATCGGCATAGATCCTTCAGAATTCGATAAGATATTCGAGATGTTTTATCGGGCACACAAAGATTCCAGTTACGCTGGTATTGGAGCCGGGTTGGCTATATCAAGGAGAATCGTGCGCGCCCACGGCGGTGAGATCACCGTCGAATCCACCACAGGGCGCGGCTCATGCTTTACACTCCAGTTTCGTGGGGCGGCCGTCCGAACAATTCCGCAGGCCGGGAGTGCACAAGAAGCTGTAGGATAATTATTAATGAAGAACTGCAAAGTTTTGCTTGTCGAAGACATCGAATCCGAAGCGAAACTTGTGATGAAACATTTGAAGCTTGTCAGCGGTTGGCGGTTCTCCGTTGACCACCACGACCGTATCGACTCGGCCGTCGCCGAGATCCCAAAGCGCCATTACGACATCGTCCTTCTTGATTTGAACTTGCCCGATTGTTCAGGAATTGAAGTATGCCAGCGCATGCTCGCCGCAGCGCCGAATATTCCTGTCATTGTACTAACCAATCAAAACAGTGAAGAGCTAGGAACCAAGGCGATGCGCGAGGGCGCACAAGATTATCTAATTAAGCGCGAGGTTGACGGTCCGTTAATTGGACGCGCGATTCGATACGCGATTGAGCGGCAAAAAACTGAGCAGGCGCTGCGCGAGAGTGAACAGCGCTATTCGCTGGCGGTCGCTGGCGCAAACGATGGCGTATGGGATTGGAGTCTCAGCGATAACGTGGTCTATTTTTCGCCGCGTTGGAAAGCGATACTAGGTTATGCGGATCGTGAAATTGCCCCTCGAATTCAAGAATGGTTTGAACGCATTGATCAGCGCGACAAGGAGTTGTTTGATGACGAGCTAAGTCGTCACCTTCGAGGTGAGTCGACACATTTCGAATGTGAATATCGAGTCGTTAGCCGCGGAGATGAAGTTCGCTGGGTCCTTAGCCGCGGTCTTGCGGTTCGCGACGAACTTGGCGAGGCATCGCGCATTGCAGGATCGATGACTGATATTACTCGTCGCAAGCAAACCGAAGCGCGGTTGTTGCACGAAGCCATGCACGATGCGCTGACGGGTTTGCCAAATCGGAATCTATTCGTTGATCGACTCGACCTCGCTTTGCGCCGGTATCGGCGCGACTCGGGCGGTTGTTCGGTGTGCTATTTTTCGACCTGGATCGATTTAAACATGTAAACGACAGTTTAGGTCATGCGGTTGGAGATGAATTACTTTGTCAAATCGCTTTGCGGCTAACAAGCTGTCTCCGCCCTGGGGATACCTTAGCGCGACTTGGGGGAGACGAGTTTGGCATCGTCTTAAATGATATTGACGGACCCACCGATGCGATTTATGTCGTCGACAGACTGCAAGAGGCACTATCAGATAAGATCGAAATAGAGACGCACACGGTCTATACAACGGCAAGCATAGGCATTGCAATATGTTCTGATCTATACAACACCTCAGACGAGATCGTGCGCGACGCGGATATTGCGATGTATCGCGCAAAAAACTCCGGGCATGCGACGTATGCGGTGTTCGATACTTCGATGCACGACCAAGCGATGCTTCAGCATCGGATGGAGACCGATCTCCGACGCGCGTTAGAACGTGCTGAATTCGAAGTTTATTACCAACCGATTATTGAAATGAGTTCGGGACGCCTGCAGGCTTTTGAAGCGCTCTTGCGATGGCAACATCCGTCACGCGGGCTAATCATGCCAGACGATTTTATTGGTTTAGTCGAAGAAACTAACTTAGTCGTGCCGATCGGCTGGTGGGTCATAGAACGCGCAGCAAATCAGTTGGCGACCTGGCAGAGACTGTTCCCACTAAATCCGCCGCTGGCAATGAGCGTAAATGTTTCTGGCAAATTATTTTTCACCGATGACATGGCAAAGAGATTGGCGGTTCTAATAGAAGACTGCCGTATTCCGCGCGGTAGTTTGCGCTTAGAAATCACCGAACGGGTTGTCATGGATCATGAAGATTTGGTACTCAGTGCGCTCGCCGACCTTCGCGACATTGGCGTCGAATTACACATTGATGATTTCGGCACTGGATACTCGTCGTTAAGTTATTTGCAACGTTTCAAATATGATTCGCTGAAAATTGATCGCTCGTTTGTATCAACCATGAGCCAGAAAGTGGATAGTAGCGCGATCGTAGAGGCGATAATTAAACTCGGATCCACGTTAGGTATGAAAGTGATCGCAGAAGGTGTGGAAACGCAAGATCAGCTAAATCGCTTGCGGGCAATGAATTGCCCGGAAGCGCAAGGGTTTCTATTCTCAGAACCATTGCACCACGATGCGGTAAACGCTTTTATACAAGCAGGAACCGCAGCGGACACGGGAAAAACGCTCTAACTCGAATATGCGAGCGGCGCAGCAGCAACGACCCTAGGGCCGCGAATTCTCACCATGCGATTCACATACTACACGCTGGCAACCGCCTTAGCGTTCGCAGTTCTCGCGTATTCGGAACAGGAAATGCGTTTTCTCAGAATTGCGAATGCTCACTCCGATATCGAACATTCGACCGAACTAGCTTGGAAATCGCTGTGGGAAAAATTGAGCTTTTCTATTTATTCCGGTGCGACTGAATCGCGTTCGAAAACGGAGAATTTATTAGCCGCCGCTAGGTGGCGGCATATCCTTGCGGAGCGCTGCGCCATTATTTTCTTTGTTGCGACTTGTGTTTTCCTAGTGCTGCAATACGTTCGCGCACGACGCGCGAATGCGTATTTAGACGCAGAAATTGCGAGTGATATTCTCGCGATTTCTAGCGTGTGTTTTATTGTCGGATTGTTCGCGCCAATATTTAGCTTGAAAGCACAAACCGTTGTGCCGTTACTAGGCGAAGTGATCTTGAAGTACGAAGCAAAAAGTATTTTGACGACCATTACAAGTTTGTTCGATTCGGGGAGCTATTTCATAGCGCTGCTGATTTTGGCATTTAGTGTCCTGACGCCACTGACTAAACTACTTATCGCGTTGCTAGTGTTGCAACAGCGGTGGTCGAATTGGCACGAACATGGATTAACGATCATTCATGCGATCGGCAAGTGGTCCATGGCTGATGTATTTGTCGTCAGCGTATTTGTTGCCTATTTTGCCGCACGAGGGGATTCCTTTAGCGACGCAAGAATTGAGTTAGGGCTTTATTATTTTTCGAGCTATTGTTTGCTATCGTTGGTGGCAGCGCACATTATCGGACACCTTTCCTCAGATGCTGAAACTCGCTAGACATTCTTGTTCTCCGGCAACAATTGACCGTTACTGGATCGGTTGATGCTCGATTGTTTATTGCCGAAGGTATAAAAAAAAGAGAGGACGATGTGCCACCCATTCAATTGATCATCGGTTGTGGATATCTTGGGGCGCGAGTCGCAGCCAATCTCGTTCGCCAAGGCATGAACGTGAACGCAACGACGCGCTCGAAAAAGCGCTGGCCTGAACTGCGCAAGCTAGGAATCGCGCCGATACTTTTCGATATTACCGGGCGCGGGCTTGGAGAGCGGTTTCCTAACGTGCGTGCTTGCGACGAACTCGAGGTGTTCTTCATGTTGCCGCCGAGCGCAGTCAAACCGGCATTAGAACCTTCGGCCGGCTATGACGTTCTGCTAAGCTGGCTTGGCGGATTACCAGCTCGACGCGCAATTCTAGTATCGAGTACCTCCGTTTATGGTTCGTCTAGTGGTGCCGTGGTTAGTGCTGAAACCATTGCTAAGCCGGCTGACGCTCGCGGCCAAATTGTTGCGGAAATTGAACAGCGTTGGCTTGCCGCGGGACCCGAGTTCAAGGTTTGTCGGCTAGCTGGTCTTTATGGCCCTGGTCGCATTGTCGGACGCGATAAGTTAATGAACGGGCAGGCTATGTCTGGCGATCCAGATGCGTGGCTAAACTTAATTCATATTGATGACGCCGCCGATTTCGTCATTGCGTGCGCGCGAAGCCAAAGCGCGAATCGGATCGAGCTCGCAAGTGACGGCCATCCGGTTAGGCGTGGCGACTACTATCGTTATGTTGCAGACCTACTAAGCCTTTCCGAGTCGGTGATTTTCGAATCGACGGCCGCTGACGGTGGCTCGCTATCACGTCGCTGTGACTCGTCTTCCACGATGATCAGAATAGGCTGGCAACCCCGATATTTGAGCTATCGCCAAGGATTACTGCAAAGCTTCAATGCGAATTCCGAACACAAAACTTCTGCTGATCAGTGATGAGCGCGATCGTTTGAGGCACGCGTCCAACTTTGAAAGTGCGTCCGGCTTAACCCTTGTCGCTATTGATGTTAGAGATCGAACCACTAGGAACGTTGTTCCGAGATCACACGATCTGAGTTGTCGATTCGCGTGACGAGATCGTTATGTAGTATCCAAATGATCAACACTGCGCCGATTAATGACAGTGAATTCGATTCATAAACGTTACGCTGGCCTTTTTTTATTGTCAGTGTTCGTGCTGCTCACCTTTGTGTTAGCTGCCGTTAGTGCTCAAGAAAATTTGGACGTCGTTCGGGGGGAGCAAATCATCGCAAGTTTCACCGTCGAAATTGCCCGCGATAATGAAACCCGCCGGACGGGCTTGATGTGGAGGACGGAGTTGGCAGCCGATAATGGAATGTTGTTTGATTTTGAGGAAACCCGCAGCGTACGGATGTGGATGAAGAACACCCTACTGCCGCTTGATATGTTGTTTATCGATTACGCGGGCACTGTCGTGCACATCGAGCACAACACGACGCCGGGTTCACTTGATTTACTCGGCTCCGACACGCCGACGCGATACGTGTTAGAAATCAACGGAGGCCAAGCTCAGCAGCTTGGCATCGAACTCGGGGATCGGGTCGCGCTTCCCAGTACGTTCCACCAGGGTAAGAATCGCTGATGCTTGGGCATCTCGCCCAAGCCACGACTAATTGGACGGAGAAAGCGACGCGAGTCCTTGTTCGAATCCATCGAGAGATAGCGGGACCGCGATGGGTTGACGTTTTGCGTCATAAAACTTAATCGAAATTTGCTTACCCGCGAGTAGATTGCTGAGAATGCTTGGCTTGAGCTTTAAGCCCGCGCGACAACCGTTTGGTTCGCATCGCTCGATGGCAATCCGATGCGCCGCATGACTATCGATTTGAATTTCTGCGCCGGGCGGTAAAGATATCCCAAGTGGGAGACTGAGTAGCGCAATCGGGTCTGGTGTTTCGACGACGTAACCGATCGCTATTTGCAGGACGCGCTGGCCGCCGTCGCGCAACACCAAGTTTTGAATTATGAAGCAGCCCTCGCGACTACCTTGTGCCTCGCTTTCGCAATTTATCGTCCAATTTCCAAAAGACTCTCCATCGGCAGGTTCCGCAATGGCTGTCCCAAATGTGCTCGTCAGTTCGACGACGGCGAAGAGCATCAGGGGAAAGAAATTCAAATGGCGCATGGTAATAATTCAAATTAGGCAGCGTCGCACTGCGCGGAGTCTACAGGGATTGTGGGTTAATTGCCACTTTTTGTTGTGTTTTCGATACGGTTTTTGATCGTTCGGATAACCACTCAGGCACTTTAATGTCTAGAAAGACGTCGTAGAGGTCAGACGCGTATCGTTCACTGCAACTAATTCACACACGGCGAGCCCGATCGGATTTGGGTGTCCGCGACCGCGCGATGCCAGTATTCCTGTTAGGGGGAGGGCGCTGTCGCCGCGCGGGTGAATAACGGGTTGATCAGAAGGTTCCGCACGATCTAACCAGAACAAAACAAAGATATGGGAATACTCGTGGATACCCAGCAAGTACTCGCTAAATTCTTCGAGTAAGACAATCTCGGATAACATTTCGCGGCGGCGTTTCGCAATTTCGCCGTCCGGAACATCGGTTTCGACGAACCCAATCGGGCGCATCTGAATGCTTGCTTGTTCATGCATTAACATAGGTCCTAGGGAGTCTCTTAGATATTATTATCGCAGTCTCGACATCGAGTAATGGACCCCAAAAATTGGACACGTCGATAAGTGCTCCCTCAGTGTTAAGCTGCCAGCTTGG
>JAQCEL010000116.1 GCA_027618655.1 Pseudomonadota bacterium
TACTAACGAAGCGATCGCGCTTACTCGCAGGCACCCAAAAGCCTGTGTCGTTCATTTCGAGCGGCGAGAAAATTTTGTCATCAAGAAACGCATCGAATGCCTGCCCTGAAATAACTTCGATGATCCTGGCGCAGACATCAGTGGCGAAACTGTACCGCCAATGGCTTCCTGGCTGAAAAGCGAGCGGCAGGTCTGCAAGTTGATTGGCGAGCGACTCTAAGGTCTGGTTTATCTGACTCACCGGATTGATGTTTGCTGCTTGATCGGCTTTATCGACGATTGATCGAGGTTCGAGAAATCCATACGAAAGTCCGGCGCTGTGGCTGAGCAAATGCCGAAGGGTAATCGGCTGAGATAATGGCTCGACGTCAGCAAGCGTTGCCGCATTCGGCCGCAATGCCGAGACGTTGGCGAAGTTCGGTAGGTATTCGGACAAGGGGTCGTCGAGACCACAACGGCCGTCCTCAAACAGCATCATCAATGCGACCGAGGTGACTAACTTCGTATTCGAGTACATACGAAAAATCGGGTCGTCGACTAAGGGACGCCGATCATGCACTGACATGAATCCATGGCGCTTCACATGGACGATGTCGGTTCCGTCCAGTACGAGCGTCGCAACGCAGCCAAGGATTTCCTGATCAACGTACCACTGCATACGTTCATCTAATTCGCGGAAAGTCATACGCGTATTCACTACTTCGAATGACATAGTAACTTTCGCCTCGCAGCTGTACTTCGTTTAGAAGGATTCAATTGTCGCGTGAATCGCGTCTTAGAACCGAACGTGGTCGATTACAGAACCATTTCGCGAAGCGTTACACCATCGCATAGTTTTGCTCGGCGTTGAGTAACACTTTGCCTTGGATTTCTGCGACGGTATCGAAATCTAGTACGCCGTGATGACTGGCTGTCGAGATGTCGCGGAAAAAGCTTTGTAGCGGATTCACGTTATACGTTGCATGCGCTCCAGCGGCAGCAAAAATACGATCAATCGCGCGTCGACATAGCTGCGCTGCGTAGGTCGCATTCCAACGTATTTGTGCACGAGCGTCGAGTGGCATTGGAGCTGGGTCGGCCATTGCCATGTCTAATAAATCGCAGTTGCGCTCGACCAGCATGCGCGCTAGTTCGACTTGGGTTTTTGCCTCGGCAATGCGCATTTGCAAACCCGACCGATTGGCTTTTGCGCCGCCGACATAAACGTCCTGGCGGATCCGTGTTTGTTCGATGAACTCTTCGATACCGCGCTCAGCGATGCCGAGGACGGTACCGATGCCCATCGCCGACAAGGTTGCCGGGATCGGTAAGCGGTAGAGGGGCCGATCTATGTCCGGAATCGTGCCGAGAAACGCTTGCACGATGGGTATTGCACGATAGTTGGGAACGAACGCGTTGTTAGCCACGATGTCTTTCGATCCTGTACCACGCATGCCAAGCACGTGCCATGTGTCGTCGATGATCAGATCCCTGGCGGGCATAACAACGAGCATGTTCGGCGTTTTGTTACCTGATTCATCCTTTGTGCCAGTCGACCCCGCCATGATCCATTTGCCATGATCGACACCGCTGCAGAATTGCCAGCGGCCGTTCATCAACCACCCCCCATCAGTGCGCGCGCACGTCCCTTGCCCGGAAGGCGTGCCGGGAATTAACACGTTCGGATCGTCGCCAAATGTTTCGTCCTGGCAGCGTCGCGGGAAACGACCGAGGATAAAACTGTGAGCGGCGCAGACCATTTACACCCATGATGCCGCCGGGCAACCCTGTGCTGTGATCGCGTTGGTGAGTATTTGTGCGCGTGGCGAAAATTCGAAGCCACCGTAGTGGGCGGGGGTCATTAGGCGCGATAGGCCGGCGTCCCGCAGACTGGACACGGCTTCGTCGCAGAGTTTGTGTTGCGTCTCACTGGCCAGTGCGGTTGCTCGTAGCGCTGGGACAATGGATTGGGCTTGCGCTATTGGATCGTACATTGCTGGCTTTAGGCTCGATGGTTGGTTTGTTGGATGGCTGTTATTGGCTACTTGAAATCGATTTCCAGGTGCCGGTATTCAGCTCGCGATACTAACGAGGACATCGCGCAATGCACCAGGATTCGCGAACATCGGCGAGTGGCCTCCCGCTAACCGGTGGACCCGCTCTCAGATTAATTCGTTAAATAAAATATTTGCAGTTGGTCAAAATCCACTGACACCCTTGTCTAATTGCACGCCGAGGCTATTTAGGGCCATCGATACGGTGTGATATTGTCCAACGGTAAATATTACGTCCATCATTTGCTGGTCAGAATATTGTGAACTCAAGCGCGCCCAAGTTGCGTCGCTAATGAACGAGTCGTTATGTAATTCGTCAGTTGCCAACAGCAGGGCCGATTCGAATGGCGTCCAACCAGGCGCATCCGCCCCGATCTTAATGCGCGCAATTTCTTCCTCGGACAAACCCACGCTGCGGCCGAAAATGACGTGTTGCCCCCATTCATATTCGGCGTCGCATAACCAACCAACCCGCAGGATCAACAACTCGCGCTCGCGCGGCAAGAGTGTCGATGTCTCGCCCATGATGTGGTGCGCCCACACTTGAAATTTTTGTGCTGCCTCGACGTGGCGAGACAAAGTCCCCATCACGTTATAGAACGGTTGTTTGCCCTTAATCGGTTCAAGTATTGCGCGTTGCGCGTCATTCCACTGCGATTCTTCCAAGGGGTGTATGCGGGGGGACGAAAGCTTCATTAGGGTTCTCCAAAATAATGGCGACCTATGCAGCCGCTGTTTTCCAATCGTATGTGACAGCCTGCGCTAACTGAAATGTGGGGCGACCTGGTCAGCGAATAGACGCATTGAATGTTCTGTTAAGCGAGGATCCATTCCCCCGATTTGCATCCACATGATTTGATGGGTCACCGGTGCGTCGGCAGCGGAGCGCTCTAATTCGCGTATCGCATCTTCAGGTGTGCCGACGATTAACGGGGCGCCGTAAAAATGCAGGCCTTTCGCGTCGGCAAGATCTTTAGGCTGTGGCACGGGGTCAACGCCAAAAAAGCCACCGGGTGGCACTGGGATCCCGGCTTCCTTGAGTTTGTAGTTGTAAGTATTGAGGATTTCAAAAATGTGCTCGCGGGCATTGTGCCAAGCTTGTTCCCGGGTATCGGCGATATGTACCATGCGCAAAGTGCCCTTATAAAACTGAGCAGGGTCGTAACCGTATTTACTTAAGCTTTCTTCGTACATTGCGATCACTTCAGGACTTCCCGCACCGGCCAAATGACAGCCGAATTTTGCCGCTCGATCGATGGCATCTGGCGCAATACCGGCGACCCACATCGGGAGTTTCTTTACAGTCGGTTTCGGGCGCAAGCGCACTGGGTCGAATTGAAATCGTTTGCCGAAATAACTAAAACTATCTTGTTCCCATAGGCCACGAATGATCTCGAGTCCTTCTTGCAATCGCGACGGGCGTTGGTTGTGCGGGATCCCAAATGCCGAAAACTCTTCCAAGTAATAACCTTGACCTAGGCCAAGATCGAAACGTCCATTTGAAATCGCGTCCATAGTCGCGGAGACTTCTGCCACTTCGATTGGATGATGCAACGGCAATACGACAATGTAAGTGCCGATGCGCAGCGTTGTGGTGCGCGCGGCGATCGCAGCTAAAACTGGGATTTGTTGAGAAAAATAACCATCGCTAAAGTGATGTTCAGCTGTCCACACACCGTTGTAGCCGAGCGCTTCGGCAAGCACTGCAAGATCGATGGTCGAGGCATAAAAGCGCGCAGCCGGCACCTCAAAAGGTGGCGGATTACCACCCGTCATGATCAGATCGAATTTCATCAAACTACTCCCACAGAATTGACACACAGAGGTGCGGGTATGTTCATTTAATCTTCAGTCCCGCGACTACTGTATACGAAGTGATTCGATTGAAACTAGGTGCCCATTTCGTTACCGTCCCTGGGTGGGTTCATTTGTGCGCTACCCACTATCTTGGGTGCACCCGGTAACAGCAAATTGCAGCGTTGCGATTGTGACGCGACCTCGGACGATGGAAACGATGGGACTGACGAATGATATTGTGGAGAACTGGACCGCACGGGTTGAGACCGAGCGGCAGCGAACAAGCCCCCCGGATGGGTTTCGCCCCTTGCCTGATATTCCCGCCGGTCGTTATATAGACCCGGCGCATTTCGAGCTCGAAAAGACCGCGATGTGGCAAAAGACGTGGCTCTATGCGGCACATATCGATCAGTTTCCGGAGCCGGGAAGTTTTGTCATGTGGCGCCACGGCAGCGCGCCAATCCTAATCATGCGCGGCGACGACGGTGAGCTACGGGCCTTTTACAATACGTGCCGACATCGCGGCGCGCCCGTGGTTAGAAGCGCCACGGGTAAGGCGGGTGCGGTCTTGGTGTGTGGTTATCATGGTTGGAGTCACGACCGCCAAGGTAAACTGAGGGCGGTCAGTGATCCGCGCGACTGGCAAGATCTTGATCGAAACTGTCGCGGTCTTATCGCTGTGCGGTGCGAGCGCTTTGGTAATTGGATCTTCGTCTGTGAAAAGCTCGACGTGGAGCCGTTGGCGGATTTTCTTGCGCCCGTATCGCGCTTCCTCACGCACCTTCCATTAATGCAATTGCGGCTCGTGAATCGTCGCGAGTTCGACGTGAATTGCAACGTGAAAGTGTTAATCGAAAACTTTCTGGAAGCGTATCATTTTAAACTCCTGCATCCGAACACAACGGAACGAATATTCGACAACAAAGGCACCAGCGTGCATCTTTGGGACAACGGGCACTCGATGATGTTGTCACCGAATCGGCGCAAATCTTGGGTTGATCCCGGTACGGTTGGTATGCCGGAAATGGCAGGTAGCACGGCAATCGAGCGAGATTACAATCCGAGTTATTGCTTTTCCCCCAATCTCATTGTGCCGATTGCACCGACCGGCATGCCGTGTGTCGCGATGTGGCCAAAGACCATCCGCACGTCCGCGCTGGAAGTCCTATGGTTTGCACCGGATTGGGGCGGGGGCGAGCGAGATCCGTTGTGGGAAACAAGAATTGCGAATTTCGATCGCATCGTCGACGAGGATATTCAGCTAGCGGAGCCGATGCAGGAGACGATCGAGTCGCGAGGTTTTGTGGGTATCCCGCTCAATTACCAGGAACGTCGGATCTATCATTGGCATGAAGCGGTTGATCGAAAGATCGGTGCGGAGCAGATTTCTCCAGCGCTGCGCGTGACGCCGAGCTTACGCGACGAAGTCGAGTAGGCGAAAGCCCAAAGCCCAAAGCTCATCGGGCCTGAACTCGGGCGACCCGGTCGTGGCGCGTACGTGGTAGAAGTAGTCGCCTAGCTCGCGTGGTATTTGTCTGGTGAAACTCGACAAGGTCGAGACTCACCACCGTGGAATGCAAGAACGCCGTGTACGGATCCGGCGTGCGGCACTATAATCGCGCCTGAACGCGTCCGTGGTCCTCAAACAAGTCCGCACGCTGTCTGCTTCCGCGTTTGCCCTGCTGCCCTCAGTCTGAGCGAAACTTACTCAATAGGAAATTTGTCATGTACAAAAAGAAGGATCCTGTCACTCGCCTATGTACGAGTGACGTCGATAATATTTATGTTCGCGGTCGCAATCTTTGCGACGACTTGATCGGAAAAATGACATTTACAGATTTCATTATGTTTCATTTTTTCGGTAAGGAACCGACGGACATGCAGCGCGCTATCGTCGACTCAGTATTAGTGTGCATTATGGAACACGGGTTTACGCCATCTGCCATTGCGAGTCGACTTACGATTCTTGGCGCCCCTGAAGCCTTGCAAGGTGCAGTTGCGGCCGGCTTACTGGGTGCGGGTTCGCGCTTCGTCGGGACGGCAGATGAGGCGGCAGTATTATTGAAACAAATCGTCGATAAACCCGTCGCAGAGCGCGCTGCTGAGGCGACGCGCATTGCCGAAGAATTTACTGCAGCTAAAAAATTCCTGCCCGGCTTTGGGCATCCGATACATATAAACGGCGACCCGCGAGTGAAACGCATTGACGAGGTTGCACGTGCGGCCGGCGCAAAGGGCGAGTATATCGATGCCATGTATTTGCTCGGCGATGCAATCAAGGCGGCCAGTGGCAAAAATATTGTCATCAATGTCAATGCAGCGATCGGTGCGGTATTACTTGAAGCCGACATACCGCCAAGTATCGCGCGCGGCTTCAATCTGATTGCGCGTTGCGCTGGACTCGTGGGGCATATTCTTGAAGAACAAACTGAACCCGCCGCATTCCACCTTTGGCATATGGCCGAAGAAGCCGTGCCGTATGAAGCGCCCTAGCGCAATCGTCCTCAATGTCGACATCGTGATCGTAGAAAATCTGAATTGAACGGAGCAAGTTGCTAGTGAACCACACCAACAACGAGATTATCGATGACGACAAAAATGACGTGATCGAAATGCTGCGCGATAGTGCAGAGGATTTTTGCGCGCGTGCGCTAGGTCGTGGCCGATTGCGTGCGTTGCGCGGCGCAGAGCCCGCATTCGATCGCGCCGCATGGCAACAAATGGCCGATCTAGGCTGGACCGCGCTATTAGCAGCAGACGATCTCGGCGGACTCGACCTCGGTGCTGAAGCAGTCAGTGTGGTGTGTGGCAAATTAGGCAGCGTAGCGGCACCCGAGCCGCTCATCGAATCGGCAATTGCGGCAGTAGCCCTGTTGCGTAGTATCGGCGAGACGGATGAGTTGGTGAGCGCAATCATTGCAGGCAAAGCGATCATCGTGCCGGCTCTAGGCGCGCTCGACGACAATCCGTTCAGTAGCTTAACGGCGAGTGAAGCAAACAGCGTGCTTAGCTTAAGCGGTACGATTGGAAACGTGGCGCTCGGCAGCGACGCGGATGGGTGGCTTGTGCCGGCAATGCTCGATAATGCACCTGCCTGGATCCACGTCCAGAAATTGGCCAACGATGTTTCCTGTCGATCCTTAGAGTTGGCCGACGGCAGCCGCGACGGCTGTATTACGTTCGCGGCTTGTAGCGGCACTTTATTAGTAAGCGGCGAAGCTGCACAGCAGGGCTTGCTCAAGGCGCGAAATATTACGGAACTCGCATCCAGCGCGTATCTTTTAGGCTTATGTGAAGCGCTGCTAAAAATTACCAAGGAATACGTTGGCACGCGCAAGCAATTCGGTAACAGGATTGGCAGTTTTCAGGCTCTCCAACACCGTCTAGTTGATCTCTACCTCGCGATCCGACTGACGCGCGCCGTTGTGTCAGAGAGTTGCATCGTCATCGATGCTGGGTCACTCGTTGACGGACAACGCGCCGCAAGCAGAGCACGTTATCGGGCGTGTGAGACCGCTCTTTTAGTTATTCGTGAAGCAGTGCAAATGCATGGCGCGATCGGTTACACGGATGAATGCGATGTCGGGCTCTTTTTGAATCGAGCGCTGGTCGTCATTGCGCGTTATGGCCACAGCAACATACACCTCGCTCGGTTGGCGAAGTTAGCGAGTAACGCGACTAGCACGTCCGCAAGCGCGCCCAGGACGTTTCGTTTGGACGCCGAGGCTAACCCGCCAAACGGTGATTGGAACGCGCTCGACAATGATGATTTTCGCGGCATTTTGCGGCAATGGTTTGAAGCTAATTATGCGAGTGAATTGCGCAACTCGCGACGGCGCCTGCGCTGGCATGAGTGTCGTGATTGGTACGAAAAATTGTACCAACGCGGTTGGGCTGCACCGGCATGGCCAATTGAACGCGGCGGCATGGGCTTGAATGGTGAGAAGTTTCTCATCCTAGTAGAAGAACGCGAACGCTGGGGGATCGCGCGAACACCGGATCAAGGGATCATCATGATCGGGCCACTGCTGATGCAGCACGGCACAGCTGAGCAGCAGGACTATTACTTACCACCAGCTTTGTCCGGTGAGCATATTTGGTGTCAGGGCTACTCCGAACCCAACGCCGGCTCTGATCTCGCGTCATTGGCGACGAGTGCCGTGCGTGACGGTGACGAGTTCGTGATCAATGGCCAGAAAACATGGACGACGATGGCGCACGACGCGACGCACATGTTCTGTCTCGTGCGCACTGATCCAGATGCTAAACCGCAAGCAGGGATAAGTTTCGTATTAATCGATTTTTCGACCCCTGGGATCACGGTCCGTCCCATCCGGAACATTTCAGGCGATGCGGAGTTCTGCGAAGTATTCTTCGATGACGTTAGAGTGCCAGTCGCCAACTTGGTTGGCGCGCTGAACGACGGTTGGCGGATCGCTAAAGCCTTGCTGAGTTTTGAGCGCCTATTTATTGGTAGCCCGAAGCAGTGTCAACTCGGTCTGAGTCGGTTGCAAGAATTAGCGCTCGCACGCGGTCTAACCGCCGATCCAGTATTTGCCGACCGCTACGCACGCTTTAGTGCGGACGTCGCCGATCTGGAATCATTGTATAGGGAGTTTGGCGACATGGTGCGTCGAGGTCAGACCTTGGGTGCCGACGTTTCGCTGCTTAAAATTTGGTCAAGTGATACCGTCATGCGCTTGAGTGAATTCATACTAGAGTCAGCCGGGCCGTCCGGGGCGAACGTGGACATCGTCGATTTTGCCGGTACCGAAATTGACGTGATGACGCATTACTACAACGCGCGCCCAACGGCAATTTATGGCGGCAGTAACGAGATCCAGCGCAACATCTTAGCGAAACACGTACTGAATTTGCCGTCCGCATAGCGCGATGGGTAAGGGTGGCTGACATAGACGTTTCAATTCGCAACATCACAATGCGCACGATTGAGCATTACGACTGTCATGCTCAATCGTTCAAAAACGGCACGCTGGATCACGATGTCAGCCAGAATATCGCGGCGCTTTTGGACAATATTACTGCGCCGGCGCCGTACAAAATTCTTGATGTGGGTTGTGGGCCCGGGCGCGATCTGAAAACGTTTGTGAGCGCTGGCCACACTGCTATCGGCCTCGATGGCTCGGCACGTTTCGTCGAGATGGCGCGCGCTTACAGTGGTTGTGAGGTCTGGCATCAAAATTTGGTCACGCTCGAATTGCCCATGTCGCAATTTAACGGCGTGTACGCGAATGCCGTGCTGTTCCACCTACCGGGCAGCGAATTACCAGCAGTATTGAAGAATTTGTACGATACTTTGACCCCAGGTGGGGTGTTATTTACGTCGAACCCACACGGCGATAATCGTGAAGGGTGGAATGCCGATCGCTTCGGAAGCTACCACGATTTCACTCAGTGGCGGGATTTCGTTACCGCGGCGGGCTTCACGGAAATTGATCACTACTACCGTCCGAGTGGTTTGCCGCGCGCCCAGCAACCCTGGCTGGCGAGCGTGTGGCGTAAGTGATTGAGGCGACGTTCGTTTTCTAACGACCCGCCAGTTGGGGCAGGTCACGAACCGCGCGTTAGCCTGTCAGCCTATCGAAGACGACGAGGAAACTATGAAACTACTAGTGCGTAATCTTGATAGAAGCACGACGGAGGCAGAACTACGCGCCTTGTGTGAACCGCACGGTGCTGTTCAGTCTTGTACGATCGTAAAAGATATCGACACAGGCCAATCCAAAGGGTTTGGCTTCGTCGTGATGCCCAAGCGTGGCAATGCGAATGGCGCGATGAAAGCGCTAAATCGTTTAGTCGTTGCGGGAAGCAAATTGCGGGTTAAAGAAGCGGTGGATAAGCCCTCCGACTCTAGCGACACAGCGATGGAGTCTGATGACTGAAACAGCGAAACAAGATCCGCTGCACGGCATCACCTTGAAAGATATCGTCAACCGACTCGTTGATCGCTACGGCTGGGAGGCGCTGGGCCGACGCATCACGATTAAATGTTTCACCGACGATCCGAGCGTCGCATCGAGTCTTAAGTTCTTGCGCAAAACGCCGTGGGCGCGCGCGAAAGTTGAGCGATTGTATTTAGAAACTATCGAGCAGTGAGTCATCGATCGAACTAGCGCTTAGCCTGTTCGTAGAACGGCATCATGATAGGCACGAGGCCCTGCAAAGTTGCTTTGCGCGTCCCCGCGCTCGGATGTGTACTAAGAAACTGGGGTTGCCCGGCGCCACCTGCCTGACTCATTTTGTCCCACAATGAAATTGCCGCGTTCGGGTTGTAGCCTGCTTTCGCAGCCAACTCGATCCCGATGCGATCGGCCTCGGTCTCCATCGTTCGACTGTTAGGCAGTGACACGGCGAGTGCCGCAAGCAGCGAGCTCCCTTGCAAAGCAATCGGCGAATTTCCGGTTGCGATGGCCACGCTTTGCATACCGAAATTCGTTGCTGCCGATACCGACATTTGCTCCGCCGAATGTTTCGCCAGCGCATGGGCTATTTCATGAGCTAAGACCTGCGCGAGTTCGTCGTCAGTTGTATCAATGACTTGCACGAGCCCGGTGTACAGGGCCATTTTGCCGCCCGCCATCGCCCATGCGTTCACGGTTTTCGGGTCGTCGATAATTTGCAGATCCCATTCCCAATTGACCGTATCTGCGCGCATCTTCACCGCTTGCTGAACGACGCGATCGGCAATTCGACGGACTCTTTCGTTTAATCCTTTGTCGGTATTAATTCTGTTCTGCTGTGCCAGCGGCGTCAGCATCGCCGTATAGGCCTGCTTCGACGCGGCGATCGCGCTTTGTTCTGAAATGATGAGTAATTGCGTTCGCCCCGTGGGACTGGTTGCGCAGCCAGCGAGTAGGGCGCAAGCGATGATGCAGAGGAAAATTGGTTTAGATGTCATGATTATTACTCGGACTTTAGAGACTCGTTGAGGCATTATGGCTGCTGTCTGGAACAGAGGTTCAGAGTATATGGCGACCAATATTGCGGTTTGTTCATTGTCGTCGTCATTCGGCGCATGGCGCAACTTCTAAGGGATCCTATTCATCGTACACAGACGCCAGATTTCTCAAATCTTGTCGTGGTCAAAAATTTGTCCCATGATCGGCGTCCCTGTTGCCGCTCACGTTTGCTCCCAAACGTCCGTAGAACGAAATAGTTACTTCAAAGAGGATTTCATATGAATCAGGTCGTCATCGTAGACAACATCCGAACCGGACTCGCAAAATCGCACCGTGGCACATTTAATCTGACTCGTGCAGATGATCTCGTTGCTCACTGTATTGATGCCTTACTTGATCGCAACCCGGCGATGTCGGCCGAAGAAGTTGAAGACGTGGTCGTCGGCAGCGCACGCCAAATCGGTGAGCAGTCGGCCAACATGGCGCGCCACGCCGTCGTTCTATCGCGCTTGCCGGTCTCAGTGTCGGCAATGACGTTAAGTCGCGCGTGCTCTTCTGGACTTAACGCTATCTCAGTAGCCGCGAATCAAATCGCGAGTGGCTGCAGTGAAATTGCCATTGCCGGCGGTGTCGAGTCGATTACCGGCCTCGAGCGCGGTAAGCCAGCTGAATTTGACAACAACCCGATTCTGGAAGCGACAAAGCCTGAGATTTTCATGGCCATGGGTAACACCGCAGAAGTCGTTGCGCGTCGCTATAAGGTTTCACGTGAAGCGCAAGATCAATACGCCCTACAGAGTCAACAGCGTTACGCTGCAGCAGTAGACGCCGGTTACATCGACGACGAGATTTCACCGATGACGGTCAAGTGGCTCAAGTTGTTAAATAAAGAAACGAAGGAAACGGCGATCGTCGAAGGAACAGTAGCGCAGGACGAATGTAACCGCGCCGAGACCAGCTTAGACGACTTGGCGAAGTTGAAACCCGCCTTCGAGCAAGATGGCACGGTGACGGCTGGCAACGCGTCGCAATTATCAGACGGTGCGTCGATGACCTTGCTGATGTCGGAACGCCGTGCGCAGCAACTTGGTCTTGAGCCGCTCGCCTATTTTGCGGGCTTCGCGGTAGCCGGCTGCGAACCGGACGAGATGGGCATCGGACCCGTATTCGCTATTCCGCGTTTACTTAAGTACAAAGGCTTGTCGCTTGATGATATCGATTTGGTGGAACTCAATGAGGCGTTCGCTTCTCAGTGTCTTTATAGCCGTGACGCACTCGGCATCAATAACGAACTCTACAACGTCAATGGGGGTTCAATTTCGATCGGGCATCCTTTCGGCATGACCGGATCGCGTATGACCGGCGTGGTGATCCGTGAATTGAGACGCCGCAAGAAGAAGCTCGGTCTTGTATCAATGTGCATCGGGAAAGGAATGGGGGCGGCTGGCTTATTCGAAGCCTGCTAAGTTAGGCTCGCCGTGCGTCGACCTAACTCAGTGCTGGGTCGGCGCTCGCCGTCGCATTCAATTCTCGCAATACTGATTCGCTCGCATCGTCGGCGGGAAAAAACGCTTCAACTCTAATCTCGTCAGTGGTCACGTCGCGTGGTGTACCGAATGTCGAAATCATCGTAAAAAGACTTAAGCTGAGTTCACCGCGACCGATGACAAGTGGCATCACTGGTGGTGGCGTTAAGATCGGGTCTGGGTTATGCCAAGTGGTCGGCAACGTTGGGTCGTTGCGCAATTCGTTAATAAATTGATGCGTCGCACCGCCGTTGACGAGTGTCTCGCGCCATGCGCGCTGTAATAATAGCGGGGCGATTTCGTTGAAATTTCTAATGAACGGCCGGGCACCTTGCGGATGAAAGGTGAGTCGTAGCAAATTCGGTGGCCCGTTCGCACAGCAAGCCTGCCACAAATCATGTGGGTCTGCGAACAAGCCTAAAAGGTTTGTGAAAGGGCGGTTCTCCATCATTAAATTGAATTCGCGATCGACCACGATGGCGGGGTACGGCGCGTGATGTTCAAGCATCCGCGACAAGGCATCGCGCACTGGCGACATGTCGAGATCGTCAAGCGAGCGGTGTCGATAATACGGGGCGAAACCTGCGGCCTGGAGTAAAGCGTTTCGATCTCTCAGCGGTACTTCTAGGGCTTCGGAGAGTTGTACGACCATCTGCTGGCTCGGTCGCGCGCGGCCCGATTCCAAGAAACTAACGTGGCGCTGTGACACGTCAGAAATGAGTGACAAATCGAGTTGACTAATTTTGCGTGTCGCGCGCCATGATTTCAACAATCCGCCAAACGACGCGCTCGCCCGCGCAGCTACTTCACTCATTGCCGGTTCTCCTCGTCTAGAGCGATCAGACAGTTACCTTAAACCCACAGTGGCTCTCGACAATTACCTCGTAGGTAATTGCGCACCGACATCGGGTTTTGGAGACTCTCATTGTCAATAAATCTTAAGGAGTACACACATGAATTGGAAAACAATATTAATAAGTGTGGTTCTGATCGATTTCGTCGTGCTCACCGGCTACGCCGTTATGGAAGTGGGTTATATCGGCGTGATTGCTTCGCACTTCGAGCATTGGGGCGGCATACAAGTACTAGCCGATCTGGTCATCGCGTGTGGTTTGGC
>JAQCEL010000117.1 GCA_027618655.1 Pseudomonadota bacterium
CCCCGTGCTTTTAGATCAATTCGTGATCGATAGACTTGTTCTTATAACTGGATGTGTGATCTTGCCCTGACAGCGCAATGAACTCGGCTGGCGATAGCGTCATTAATAAAGGATAATGCCGCCCCTCGATTATTCCCTATTCAGCGTTTTAATTGTCTTAATAAATGATGAACGGCCAAACCGATTTTCCACTACTAGGTAAGATTAATTCACCCGCTGATTTGCGCGAGTTGCCGGAATCGTCACTCGAGCAGGTGGCACGCGAACTTCGCGGATGCTTGCTTAACTCGGTTAGTCAAAGCGGCGGGCATTTCGCTGCCGGGTTGGGAACAGTCGAACTCACGGTGGCGTTGCATTATCTCTACAATACACCAGAAGATCGGATCGTCTGGGACGTCGGTCACCAAGCTTATCCACACAAAATACTTACGGGTCGTCGCGACCGAATGCACACCGTGCGTAAAAAGGGCGGTGTCGCTCCGTTTCCCAAGCGCGATGAGAGTGACTATGATACTTTCGGCGTTGGGCACTCGAGCACCTCGATTAGCGCGGCGCTAGGCATGGCGTTGGCGGCACGCGCCACCGGTAGTTCACGCCGTGCAGTCGCCGTGATCGGCGATGGCGGACTTACTGCAGGAATGGCGTTCGAGGCGTTGAATCACGCAGGCGACACGGGCGCCGATATGCTGGTTGTGTTGAATGACAACAACATGTCGATATCGCCTAATGTCGGCGCGTTGTCGAACCGTTTTGCGCAATTGTTATCCGGTAAACTTTATACAACGGTTCGCGAAGGCAGTAAGAAGGTCTTATCGCAAGTACCAAATGCGTGGGAACTCGCGCGTCGCGCTGAAGAACATGTAAAAGGATTTATCGTTCCGGGTACCTTATTCGAAGAGTTTGGCTTCAACTACATCGGTCCAATTGACGGGCACGACCTGCCAACCGTGCTCAATACGCTGCGTAATATTCAGAAATTAAAGGGACCACAGTTTCTCCATATCATTACGAAAAAAGGCAAAGGCTACGCGCCGGCCGAAGAGGATCCGGTTGCGTACCACGGCGTCACACCTTTCGACCCCGTGGTCGGGATCGTACCTGGGGTGACTGTCGCAGCGCCTAAACCCAGTTATAGCCAGATATTTGGCGATTGGCTCTGTGACATGGCGGCGCACGATCCGCGACTCGTTGCGATCACGCCGGCAATGCGCGAAGGCTCGGGACTTGTGCGCTTTGAGCGCGAATACCCGGATCGTTATTTCGATGTGGCGATTGCCGAACAACACAGCGTTACGGTTGCCGCTGGAATGGCGTGTGATGGTCTAAAGCCCGTCGTCGCGATTTATTCAACGTTTCTGCAACGTGGTTATGATCAACTCGTCCATGATGTGGTGATCCAAAACCTACCCGTTCTGTTCGCCATCGATCGCGCTGGAGTCGTTGGCGCGGATGGCCCGACCCACAATGGTAGTTACGACAACAGTTTTCTGCGCTGTTTACCGAATATCGTGTTGATGGCACCGGCCGACGAGAACGAGTGCCGTCAAATGCTCTACACCGGATTCATACACGACGGTCCTGCGGCGGTCCGCTACCCGCGTGGTGGCGGCGCAAACGTTACGGTTGATCGTGCGATGACCGCGTTACCCATCGGGGTTGCGGAAGTTCGGCGTCGCGGTCGCAGTATCGCGATTTTGGCCTTTGGATCAATGGTCACGCCGTGCGAACAAGTGGCCGAAAACTTGAACGCGAGCTTGGTCAACATGCGTTTCATTAAGCCCTTGGACGAGCAACTCATTATCGAGATGGCGCAGACTCACGATGTACTCGTGACCATTGAAGAAAACGTTGTGGCGGGTGGCGCTGGCAGCGGTGTTATTGAATTTTTAGCAGCGCAAGGCATCGCACAACTGACCTTGAATATTGGCTTGCCAGATCGTCTACTCCAGCATGGTTCGCGCGATGATATGTTGGACGATGCGGGTCTCACGAGTGACAAGATCGAGGCGGCCATTCGCGCTTACCTCGAGAAAACTGGAAAACACTCTGCGGCTAAAATTGCATAGCAGCCAGGTCCTAAGACCTCCCAGCGGGTTATTTTTCGTGTGACGCGCGATTCATGCTCGAAGCGCGGCCTGCAACGCGCGTCCAAGCCGGTCAACGTCACTGTCGGCGATTTCGCCCATCATAGAAATTCGGAAAATCTTCTCAGCATACGGTCCTTGTCCGGCGTAAATCACAAAGCCTTGGGCTTTCAAATCGTCATGTAATTTAATGTAGTTGGTAGTGCTCGGTAGCTCGTAGGCATGCAACACACAGGACACTTCGTCGTCGTCAAGAAATGGCCTAACGCCGATCTCGGTAAGTAAACTTCGAATTCGCCCCATGCGCGAACGGTAGGTCTGACGACGAGTTTCGACGCCTCCTTGTTCAATCAATTCGTTGAGCGCCTCGTTGAGCGCGTAGAACGTTTGTACTGATTGCGTGAATGGCGTGCCCGCTTTGTCTTGGGCCGCGATATAGGCAACCAGATCCAAGTAAACGCTCCTCGGGTGCGCGTTCGCAAGCGCGTCGCGATTCACAATCACGAAGCAGGTTCCTGGAACGCCATGCAAACATTTGTTGGCCGTGGCAGCGGCCGCCGCGATCGGCCAGTTAGCAAAATCGATCACTTCAGCGCCAAAGCTACTGACCGCGTCGAGCAACATAAACACCTTATGTTGGGCGCATAACATTGCGAGTGGCGCGAGATCGTTCAGTCTGCCAGTCGTCGTTTCGTGGTGCACGATTGCGACGTGGGTTATTTCCGGATCGGCAGCTAGTGCTTCTCCCACAGCAACATAGTCGATAGGCGCTTCCCAATTATTGCGCAAGCTCACTGTCCTAATTCCGTAACGTCCGGCAATTCGTGTCATACGCTCGCCGTAGACGCCGTTCTCGAGGATCAGTAATTTGCCAGTTGCGGGAACAAGACTCGTCACCATGGCTTCTACGGCTGCTGTACCAGAGCCAGTCATTAAGGTTGCGGCCCACTCGGTGTCTGCGAGTTGGTAGATATCGAGAAGTTTGTTGCGAATACCACTTTGCAACGAGGCAAATTCGACCTCTCGATGGCACAAGTCATCACCTAAAAGCGCTTGGCGAACCCGTTCGCTTAAGGTCACTGGACCCGGATTGAGTAAGATAGTTTTCATGATTGACCGATGTGCTGTTTGAGCCGTTCCAATACTGCGGCCGGCGTTATTGAAGGACGCGGTAAGTTCTCAAGCGTCCCGGTTTTAATTTTCAGATGTAAGAACTGTGGGCCGTTGGTCGTTCGGGATTTGAGAAAATTCCGCAATCCATCGATATCCCGCGCGCGGTGCACACACGCATAGCCGCAGGCGAGCGCAATCGACGCAAAATCGACATGTGCCGACACAGTCGCTTGCGCCCCGGTTGAGTCGTGAGCTTCATTGTCGAGCAAAATATGCGTTAGATTGCCGCTCGCATAAGCGCCAACCGTGGCTATGTTGCCCATGCGCATTAAAGCAGCCCCGTCGCCATCGACGACAACGACTTGGAGATCCGGGCGCGCTAAGGCAAGGCCAACGCCGAGGCTTGACGCGCAGCCCATCGAGCCGACCATATAAAAATGATTATCGCGATCCGCGGCCGCATAAAGTTCGCGCCCCGTAAATCCGGTCGTCGCGAGCACAACGGAACCTGCAAGCGGTGTCGAGTCGATGATCATTTGCAGTGCCGCCGTACGGCTCGGCAGCGTTTTTAAAGATATAGCGTCGAACGCGGGTCCGTTGATAGCGGTAGCGCGATTGCGCTCGGCAGCCACCGGATTTTCAAGTTCGTGAGGCGCGACGGCACCTTTGCGCATCACTAAAGCATAAGGTCGCTGGTGCGCGACGAAATGGCTTTTTGCGCGCGTGAGGCTCGCCAATATTTCATCGCTAGATGTTGGAAAATACTCCCAGGGAATGCGCATCGTTTCGAATAATTGCCCGGTTATCTCGCCCATCAGTTCGTGCTGAGGTTCGTCTGCGAGTCCCGGCGCGCCGCGATGCGTACAGATAATTAACATTGGAATGCGAAACACATAGGCGAGCGAAGTCAGCGGGTTCACGGCATTGCCAAGCCCAGAATTCTGCCCGCGGGGGGGCCCCCCCGCCACTGCGGCTACGGCATCGCCTTCGTTGGTTGCGGATACGTATGTCAACGATGCGTCGCCAATAACGTAATTTATGAATGGCGTGAGGAACGAACACGGGACGCCGGCGTACCAGGTGAAACCGACGTCGCGCGCGCAATCAACAAATTCGTGAGCGCTAATCATGAGAAGTTGTGCTCATGGATCAAGCTCCGAGGTGAAGTTGCCCGCACGTTCCAGATCGGCCAAAGAATTGACGTCAAGCCAGTGACCGTGAATGTACCAAACGCGAACCTCGCGCCCGCTTTCGAGCATAAAGTTCAAGAGATCGGGCATCCCGAGCTCGGCAAAATTGTCCGAGGTCTGCAATGTTTGTAGCGCATCGACTAACCATTGTCGGCCCGAACCTTTGACTCGAATCATGCCTATCCAGCGTCCGCACGCTGTCTCATCGCCATTGACTAGTCGCAAGCTTGCGATGTGTTGTAAATTCACTGCTTGACCCCACATCGATCGATCGTCAGGTTCGCTACAAAACGCGTAATCTTTCGCACCCGTGAGGCTTTCTTCTTCCTCACCTGCAGAATCGACGACGATGGTCAGTGGCGCGTCGTTCTCAATCAAATCGCGCAGAATATAACTGCGGAACAGGAGATCGCCATACATTATTACCATGTCATCAGTAAACGTCTCCAACGCGCAGGCTAGAGAGGCTAATTCGCCAGTCGAGGCGAACTCGGTATTGATCACTTTATTGATGCCACTGACGTCAATACTCTCTGCCTTATATCCCGCGACCACCGTGATGTCGTCGATCCCGCGTTTTTTACATTTATCCACGAGCCGGCGGAGCAAGGGCGTGCCTCCCACTGGGATCATCGCTTTCGGACGTTCGGCGGTGAGATCGCCCAAATCATCACCGCGAGCAGCCGCCAAGATCACCGCTTTAGTGTCTGGTTGATAGCTCGAAAAATAGCGGCGCTCCGCCTCGGCGAGTTCATCGGCGCCTTGTAAACGGAATATCTCATCGACGCTCGCAACCCGATCCTCTATTTCGATCAGACCCTGGTTTTGGAAAATCTGCGCGGCAGTCTTCTGCATCCCGATGATTGCGCTGCGGATCATGTGGTTGGCCCAGATAACCAGGCTGATGTCGACTTTGCGGAAGACTTCTATGGGGGTGCTGTAGTACTTCGTCGGAACGATAACCAACGGCGCGCGATTCGCCCATTCGTGTGCGAACTCAACGATCTGATCAGGGTGGGCGAGTTTACTGTGGATCAAAATCGCATCAGCACCGGCTTTTCGGTAAGCTTCAGCGCGGCGCAACGCCTCACGAATATCCCAGCCAGCGATTAACGCTTCTACTCTTGCGACAATGCAGAAATCGTCGTTCGATTGACTATCTTTGCCAGCAGCAATTTTTCCGCAAAATTCCTCAACTTCAGCGAGCGGTTGTCGTTCCCCACCGATAAAGCTATTGGTTTTAGGAAAAATTTTATCTTCGATACACACACCCGCGATATCGCGTTGTTCCAGTTTACGTACGAGACGTCGCATGTTGTTGAAATTGCCGTAACCGGTATCGCCGTCCAAAAGGATCGGAATGGAGGTGATGTCCGACATGAATTCGAGCAAATCGACAACTTGCGTCCAACTCGCCTCGTTGTTATCGCGTACGCCAAATTGTGCAGAAATCGCTAAGCCGCTCGCCCAGATCCCGCTGAAACCCGCTTCTTCCACGATGCGCGCACTGATTCCGTTGTGCGCCTCAAGAATAAATTCGAGTTGCGCCGATTCAATTAAGCGTCGGAGCTTTTTGGGTTTCGTTTCGATCGTCGAACTAGGCGGTTTATTAGTCATCTATTTTAGGCAGTATTTCTGCGCGTGCGCGCACGATGTCTTCGGGGAAGTCGATTTCAATCCAAGCCGACCCCGTGATGTCCTCAATCGTAAATTCCTGCGGATTAGCTAGCGCAATGTCGCGAATCGCTTCTTCGTAGGGTTCATTGCGCCGGTCCTCGGCGATATAGCGCTCGGTGTTTTATCGCCATCGCGGATTTCAACGAGAAAAACCCGACGGATTCTCCACAGTCAGTGTACGTAAGCCCGTGGGCGATGCGTTTACGAAATTCCACGATGCGACCGGCTTGCAAACAGATTTTTACGGGTTCATCGCCGGGGATGAAATTTCGATCGAACAAAAAGCGATTTGCGACAGGGGTTTTGAACAATGCTTGAATGATAGCCGTGGCATATAAAACATCGGCATCCATTAATACGATGTCTTCTCCAGAGCGCAGCACGTCGCGCGTTGCCCACAGACTAACGATACTGCCTAGCTCATATTCGTCATTTACGGTCGTGCGCACAGCGGCATGGCCAAGGTCGCGCACTGCAGATTCAATGAGCGCTCGACGGTAACCAACACACAAGGTGATGTCGCTGATATTACAGGCCTCGAGGTTAGCGATGTGTCGCTCGAGAAGGCTCCGGCCGCCGAATTCTAGTAAGCATTTTGGATTGTCGCCGTGTTCGCCCAATCGACGTCCAACTCCAGCTGCAAGGATGATTGCGCGCATCGTGTTAGCTTCTTATTGCGGGAATTAACATTAGTATTTTCAGCCGAAGATTGTGTTTAGCTTTTTGGACTCACGTGTCAGCTGGCGGGTTTTTTGCACCGCTGAAGACCTGTCGAAAGCCAAAATAGGCGATCGAATCTTTCATGTTAGAGACAAAGTGCAGGAACGGGTGCATTCGGGTGTTCGTCAAATATTCAAAAGTCAAAGCAACCCGCCGTTCGTTCTCGGCCAATGGAGAAATACGGTGATAGAGTTTATCGCCATTAAACAAGACCAGTTGTCCGGGAGCTAACTCGATACTCGCCTGTGTAATAGCGTGCGCAGAATTTTTCGTATGCAACTGGTATTCGAGTTGACAGCTCGGCGCGCTCAAAAGACCGATCAGCACCGTGTACCTAGCGCCTTGATAATAAGATGTGTCGTAATGGTAGCCGATATGGTCGCCTGGTTCGGTGTAGTAATACAAGGCGTAGGTGTGGGGATCGTTCGGTGGGCATAAGTTGAGCTCACGTCCACAAATTCCGCCTAGGAAATGACGCAAAGTGGGGGTTCGATAAAGCCCTGCGATCACTGGCGCGGCGCAGTCAATATCGTAGCGGCTCACGCTGCCACCTTTCTTGTGGCGCGGAATATAGTTGCGGTGTATGAGTTCGGTCGTATTTTCTGACGCCGTTAATACCTCATTTAGGATCGATGGCGGCAAGAAATCTGGGATGGAGATAAATTCGTCCTGGGCAATGAAATCGCGTTTAAGATGTGTTAAGTCTAGCACCGCAACACGTCGATGCACGTCAGAATCTAAGTTAATTGCCATCGACGGAGAATAAAATGACATCGGGATTATTTAGCGCCAGCAGAGTACATGGACCATAGGTTCTAATCAATTGGGTGGTGGAGGGATTCTACACTCTGTGAGATTATTGCTTGCCCCACACGAACGTCCACCACCGTATTTCGGTCCCGCGAATTAATGCGCTATTTAAAACTGATTTTTCTCGCACTAGGCCTTGGTTTGCTGTGGTGGGTCCTCCAGCAGGCAAACTTGTCAGAAATATGGCAACAAGTTCGCAGCATCAGCGTCGTCGGCATCGTCGCGGTCTTTATTATCTATGCCGCTTATTTCGGCGCCGATGTAATTAGTTGGCAGGTCACCTTAGACACCATCGCAATGAATGCTCGTTGGGCCGGTCGACTGTATGTCGTGCGGATGATTGGGGAGGCCTACAACAACGTCACGCCGCTGGCTTCAATGGGCGGGGAGCCGATTAAGGCCTGGCTGTTGAAGACGAATTACGATATAGCGCTACCCGATTCAGGGACGTCGCTGGTGCTGGCTAAAACTGCCAGCATGTTTTCTCTCGTGATCTTTGCGGGCATCGGTTTCATACTCGCTTTTGCACACGAAAATCTCACTTCGACGCATAAAATTATCATCGCTGCTGGTCTCGGGTGGCTCGTGTTCAATGTCGTCGTATTTTTTCTGATGCAACACCTCAGACTATCCACGTTTACAGCCACGAAAATCGGTAAGACGCGATTAGGACAGCGTCTCGGGCGGCTCATTTCTGGGATGCAAGAGATGGATGACCAGTTTGCGCATTTCTATCAGCATCAACGGCGCCGCTTGGGACTATCGATGTTCTTCGGCATGCTGAACTGGATCTTGGGGGTGGTGGAGCTCTACGTGATACTTAGCCTGATCGGTCATCCCGTCAGTTGGTCCGAAGCATGGCTAATCGAGGCAGCAGTGCAAATGATCCGCACGGTGGCATTTTTTATCCCAGCCGGTATTGGTGCGCAGGAAGGTGCGCTGATGCTCACGTGTGGCGTTATTACGGGATCACCAACGGTCGGCGTGTCAGCGGCATTAGTGCGTCGCTTTCGCGAACTGATTTGGACCGGCGCTAGCCTGCTGTTGGCGCTTGGTTACCGAGTCGGCCCGAATTTGGTAACGCGCGTCGCGGCCGCATCGGATGGCTAAAAGGCTGTAACGTGGATCAAGGATCTGGTTTTGCTACCGGCCCCTAGATGTCTCGATCAGATGGTTCGTTGTTTAGCGATCGAGGTTACAGCAATTGATTATCGCCGTGACTTGCGCGGTTCGTGCGCCGCGAACCATGCAATTGCGTCCGCTAATGCGTCCGTTGCTGGGCGCGACTGGTAACCCAACTCTTCGATGGCGCGAGACGAATCGAAAAACATTTTCTTCTTCGCCATTCTCAAACCGTCAACCGTTGCCTGTGGTTCTTGGCCATTGCTCAGCCAGGCCCATGCTTGCGACACGTAGGCGACAGGATAAACGAGTCGGCGCGGTAGCCGGATTTTAGGCGCGGAGCGCCCACAAATGCTGGCAATAATGTTCAAAATTTCTCGCAAAGTAAGGTTTTCGCCGCCGAGAATATAGCGTCTGCCGATAGCACCGCGCTCCAATGCCAGAATATGGCCGGTCGCGACGTCGTCGACATGCGCAATATTCAACCCAGTATCAATGTATGCCGGCATCTTCCCGGCCGCCGCGTCGCGGACAAGGCGCCCAGTTGGGGTTGGCTTGACGTCGCGAGGTCCGACCGGTGTCGATGGATTTACGATCACGGCAGGTAGATTGTGTGTTTCAACGAGGTCGTCGATGACCTTCTCGGCGAGAAACTTTGAGCGTTTATAGTGACCGACCATGTCGTTAATCGTCACCGCGCTCGTTTCATCGCCAGGGGTTCCGTCAGGACTGCCGCCTAAAGTTGCAACGCTGCTCGTATAGACGATTCGAGCTATCCCAGTCTCTAGCGCAGATTCCATCAAGTTCCGCGTACCGGCTACGTTACTGGCATAGAGCTCGCGGCTGTCCCGAGTCCATAATCGGTAGTCCGCAGCCACGTGAAACAAGGTATCGCAACCTTTGCAGGCGCGCTCTAGCGACGCTTTATCGCGTAGATCTCCGGTTCGGATGCGGACGTTTAAGGATTCCAAGTTTTCTTGATTACTCGAATCGCGAACAAGTACGGCAACGTCCGCACCGCGCTCAATGAGCGCGCGGGTGATGGCGCTGCCGACAAAGCCGCTTGCCCCGGTCACTAAAACCGTCATGACGGACTGTTGGTAGTGTTTGGTTGTCGTAGAAATTGCACCACGACAATCACCAATGCGACCGGCGCGCCGATCGCGGCGGCGTACAAAAATGCCGATTGTTGATCGCTCAACGTGACAAGCGGTAATAAATACAAGACGTCCTCGGTTTCAAAACCAACGGCGCTCGCTTGTTTAACAGCCAGCTTACCGTGACGTTGCTCGATAGCATGACGAAGCTGAAATATACCGGCAACCGCCACGCCTGCAATCGCGCCAAACGTGATCGCCTGACTACCGACGGTATCTTGCAGTCCGAGTCCCAGACCAACAAATAATCCGACCGTGACGACTGCGTCGCTCAGGAGGTCGTAGCGATGGCCAAAGCGACTCGTTTTGCCGCTCATGCGCGCTAACTCGCCGTCCGTATGATCAAGAAAATTCGATAAGACAATAAACAAGGCGCCCAAATTGAACGCCGTACCTGATGCGAAAAGTATCGCGCCCCACAGGCCGACACCCAGCCTTAAAGTGGTTAGCACGTTGGGGTGCACAGAGGTGTTTACTAGAGGACGGACTAGCCACGCACTCAGTCGCGCATCCCAGGGTTTATCTGTCATGAGGGATCGTGAGGCATGAACTGTTGCAAAATGGCAGGCAGCACAAGCAAGGTGCAGATTAGCGTCGAGAAGATGCCAATGCTCAGCATCACACCCATGCTCGCAGTACCAGCGTGTGTCGATGTGGCGAGATTGCCAAAACTCACAATCGTTGTTAAGGCACTAAAAAATACTGCTTGAGCAGTACTCGTTTGAAGCAAGTTACCGTGTCCTGGTAGCGTAGTTTTATATCGATGGAGAATATGCAGGCCGCCATCAACGCCGATCCCAAGTAACAGCGGTAAGGCAATAATATTGGCGAAGTTAAACGGCAAGGACAAGGCTGTGGACAGTGCCGCGGTTAGCAGTCCCGCTAAGATAAGCGGCGCAAGCACGATGCTGGTTTCCTTCATTGATCGCAGAATAATCCACAGTAAAGCAGTGATCACCACAAGCGCATACGAAAATGCCTGAATAAAGGCGCTCTTAACCGCATCACTGCCACCCAGGTAGATAATCGGCGCACCGGTTGCCGCATCGCCAAGCACGGTTTGTGCTGCCACCGCAAAACGCTTCATCTCGCCGGGTTTCGACAGATCGGTTTTCGGGTAGGCTTCAATTCGATAGTGACCAGACGGGCTCAGCCAGCGTTGACGGATATTCGTCGGGAGACTTTCAACGCTTATTTCCTCTGGATCCAGACCGTCTTGGAGCAGCGCGACTCTTGGCGCGAAACTCGCAAGCAATTTTTGATCAAGTTGGGCGATGCGTTCGAGACGTTGTGCCGCACTGAGCGCATTAAGCGATTGTTGCAATCGGCTAAGGGCTTGTTCAACAACGAGCACGTGATCATGCAATTCGTGTTCGGGTTGCTGAACAATTTTGTTAATTGCGATGAGGAGTTTGCCAATAGCCGCAGACGTTTGCTGCATATCTACTGACGGCGTTTCGGCGGGCTCTAAATCGAAACCCAGCATGAGTGCTAAGTCGTCAATTAAGGCGAGCTTTTCGGCTTGATTATCCGGCACGAAGCTGTCGATCGATCGCACAGAGCTTACCGACGCCATCGCTTTCAGTTTGGCAACTAGTTCTTCAGCGAGCCGGTTCGAATCGGCTATCGTTGCAATGGATAACGGCGACTGTTCTGGGTTCTTGAGTAATTCTCGAAACGTGACGACCGACTCGGCCGCTGGATCATTTAGGTTGATCGGATCGATGTCAAATTTCGCTCCTGGAATACTCAGTGCTGCAAAAATCCACAGAATTGTTGCAACGGCGAGAACGCCACGCGCGTTTTTACGTGGAAACGCCGCAATGTAGTCCGGCAATTTAGGCATTCGTCGCGAGCCACCTGGAGTCGGCAACACGTGTAATAGCGCGGGCAGTAGAAAAACACTCACAGCCAAACTAATGAACATGCCGACTCCCGCGATCAAGCCCAGTTCCGCAACACCCCGATAAGCGGTTGGTATGAAGGCGAAGAAACCGATCGCGGTTGTTAACGCGCATAAAATTAGCGATGTGCCGACGTCGCGGGTCGATTCGCGAACCGCTTTATCGGGTTCCAGCTGCACTAACAATTCGCGGTAACGCAAACAAATATGAATCGCGAAATCGACCCCAAGTCCGACGTATAGCACAGCAAATGCGATCGAGATCATGTTGAGCGTGCCAACGCAAAGCGCGGCAAAACCAGCGGTAAAAATCAGTCCGACGATTAATGAGACCAGGGTCGCCGCCACTAAGGAGAACGAGCGCAGGCCTACTACTAGACACACTACCACCATGATCAGCGATGCGATTCCCGCGATTTGCGAGCCGGCTATAACGCTACGCAGTTCGTCATCGGACAAAGCTGCATCACCCGTTAGCCGGACGTTGACACCGTGATGGATGTCCAATTCGAGTTCGGAAACTGTCTTTCGGATCGCCTCGATGGCTGGATCTGCCGGCAGAAGCGCTGAAAAATCGAGTACTGGGGTTACGAGAATAATTTGGCGAAAGCCACTGGAAGCGCTGCTTGTTTCGGACGACTCGCCCGTGATCAGTGCTTGCCAGGACATTGGAATTTCGTCGCCGTTATTTAACTGATCGACCGCTTCACCAATGCGCCGTAACGCAGGACCTAGTGCGCCCGTTCCTCCGTCGATACCATATTCCAATGCTTCGTCCAACAGATCGAAAAGTGCCACAACCGAGCGCTCTTGCGTTAGCCGTGCAAGAAAGGGTTGTGCGGCGCTCAATTGGTCGGAAAGTGCTTTTAGTTCGTCCGCATCGAGGTAGAGCAATTGATTGCGACGTAAAAATTCGTCGTTGCTCGGAAAATACACATCACTAATAAATGCATTGTTATTGCGCAGCGCGCCGACTAATTGAGTCGCGCTGTCCCGCGCTATGTCAGGGGTTGCCCCATCGATAACGACGACGATGGTATCGGTAAAATAAGGGAACTGCTCTTTATAAGCCGTGCGGGTAATCCGCCAAGGCAGATGCTCGGAGAGCATTTCTTCGGTGTCGGTATTTATGCTGATGTGAGTAGCCGTGTAATACGCAGTACCTGTTGCTGCAAGGAGCGAGGACGCGACGACTAGCCAAGCCTTGGCTTGCGCAAAATCAATAAGGTGACCAATTGTGGTCTCGACCACACTGCGAAACTGATTGAACATACTGGGGGTCAATCCGTGCGGGAGTGGAGCGCTAGGGCCAAGAGGAGAATCATTCAGTGCCGAAACCCGGTTCGAGGGCGAGCGTGCACAAGCGCAGCATATCAAGAGACTCTCGATACCAACGCGCCAACTTTAGCAACGCGGGTAATTCTTGTGGACACCGCAACACGCCTTTAATCACTGGCATCGCTCGCGGCTGATCGCCATGTGCAAGGGCCTTTAGCGCGCATCTCGGGATGTTAAACATGGCGGGGTCGACAACG
>JAQCEL010000118.1 GCA_027618655.1 Pseudomonadota bacterium
TCGGCTATGTCACGCGTCTTGACCGACAGTTAAAAGAAATGGGTTACCAACCGCCGCTGCAGATAACGCAATGCGCGGGGGGCACGATATCCGTGAGTAAGGCTAGCGAAGCGCCCCTACTGACACTCGATTCAGGGCCGGTCAGCGGCGTCACGGGCTCGGTCTATTTAGGTGAGTTGATGGGATTCCCAAACGTTATCACGACCGATCTGGGTGGTACTTCGTTTGACGTCGGCGTTATTTATGAAGGCCGCCCGGTTGTGTCGTATCGCAGTATCGTCCATCAATACGAATATTTCCTTCCTAAAGTAGACGTCCAAACCCTGGGTACGGGCGGCGGTAGTAAAGTCTGGATCGACAAAACCACGAAGGCATTACGAGTGGGACCAGACAGCGCAGGCGCCGATCCAGGTCCGGTTTGTTACGGACGCGGTGGCACAGTGCCCACAACCACTGACGCCGATCTGGTACTTGGCTACCTCGATGCCGAAAATTTTGCTGGCGGCACCATGCAACTCGATCGCGACGCCGCCGCGAAAGCCTTGCAGTTGATCGCTGATGAGCTCGGCATGGAATTGTTGGAACTAGCGAGCGGCGTCGCCCAGATTGCGGAATTCCAGATGGCCGACTTGATTCGCAAAGTTACCGTGCAGAAAGGACTCGACCCGCGCGAATTCGTCGTGTTCGCATTTGGCGGTGCGGGTCCGGTCCATATGGGGGTCGCGGCGCGCGAACTCGGCGTGCAAAAAGTTATCGTGCCACAAGGCGACACTGCAGCAGTGTGGTGCGCCTTCGGTGCTGCGTCGGCGGACATCCTGCACGTGAGTGAACAAGTTAATATCATGTCGTCGCCGTTTGATATCGATAAACTCAACGGCTTGTTGTCCGAGTTACAAGAACGCGGACGCAAAGAACTCGTTGCCGATGGGGTGGACCCAATTCGACATCGCTTCACGTTATCGATCGACATGCGCCATCGAGGTCAGATCAACGAAGTCGAAGTTGATCTGGACGCTCCAGCACTATCGAATGAGGACATGGACGGTTTACGTAATCGCTTCGTTGAACGCTACGAAAGGCTTTACGGACGCGGCGCGGCGCTGCCCGGTGCGCGTCTCGAAATTGTTACATTTCGCTGTCGGGCAAGCGCCGAATCACAAAAACCTCAACTGACAGAGGCGACAACGCTGACCCACATAATTGATCAATCAGCGCGCAGCGGTGCGCGCGATATTTACTGGGCAGAAGAGAAGAAACTGAAAAGTACACCAATTTATGATGGCTATAAGCTCGTTCCTGGAAACTCGCTCAGCGGGCCCTGCGTCATAGAGACGGCAACGACTTCGATGGTCATCCACCCACGCCAGTCCGTGAGTATCGATGCGTTAGGCAACTTTGTGATTGATCCGAATACCGCGTGAGCGCGACTCGCTCTAAGTAAACTCAAGGAACACCGATATGCCAAGAATTAGTGAGATGACCGACGTTGATTTCAACGGCGTCGATCAACCGTACGTACCACCCAAAGTTCTTAAAATTTCAGAAAAGCTCAAGCTGCATAAAACTTGGGACAGCGAGATTGATCCGGTAACTTATGAAGTGGTCCGGCACAACTTGTGGCAGATTAACGAGGAGCACGGCGCCACGATCCAGCGAATTTCTGGTTCGCCGGTTGCAATGTATGCGCTAGATCTCAACCCGTCGATCCTGACCGAAGATGCAGAATTCGTCTACTTCGGCCCTTACATGCAGTACATGTCCGGCGTGACTGATACGCAAGTTAAATGGACTTTAGAATTTCGTAGCGACAATCCTGGCATCAATGAAGGCGACATGTTTATTGCCAACGATCCCTGGGTAGGTGCCGCTCATCAACAAGACGTGATGTTGTTGTGTCCCGTATTTTGGGAAGGCGAACTATTTTGCTGGGTCACTAACTGCCTGCATCAATATGACATCGGTGGCATCACACCCGGAAGTTTTTGTCCATCGGCCGAATCGGTTTACGATGAAGGGATCCTCTTGCCGCCGCTGAAAATAATCGAAAACTATGAAATTCGACGAGACATCGAGGCAGTGTATTTGCGCTCGTCGCGCAAACCCGATTTAGTCGCACTCGATTTCCGCGCCCAAATGGCCGGCAATACGACTGCGCGCGAAAGAGTCCTCGACTTGATAAAACGTTACGGCGCAAAAACTGTTAAAGGTGTAATGAAGCGAGTAATTGATAACTCAGAGAAATCTTATCTCGAAAAAATGTCGCAATTACCGGACGGTTACTGGCAAGACCGTACTTACGTTGAGGCCTGTCGTCCAGGTGATCGACGTACTCATCGCGTGATGATTGGCTTGCGCAAGGAAGGCTCGAAATTAATTTTTACTAACGACGGCACGGCCGATCAAGATGGCGCCATGAACGCCACTTACTCAGGGTGGCGCGGATCGATCATGGTGGCGGTTAACGAACTCCTGTGTTGGGACCAGTATTTCGCATGCGGTGGGGCCCTACGGCATATTGAATTTGATCCAACCCCAGGGACATTCAATTGCGCGAATTTTCCCGCATCGGTTTCAACCGCACCGATCCAGTCCATGGAGATATCGCTTTACCCTGCTTACAATGTCCTTTCGAAATTGATCTATCCTGACCCGACCATGCGCAAGGACATAATGTGCATCGGCGGCACCAGCCAGTGGCCAGCAACGTTATTTCGCGGCACGGATCAGTGGGGGGAACGTTACGGTTATTTGTTAATTGATCCAATCGGTGGCGCGATTGGGGCATTTTCGATGGCAGACGGCATTAACACGGGAGGACAATCCCGTACGCCAATTTGCCAACTACCGAATATCGAACACACAGAACAAAGTTTCCCAGTGCTGTTTCTGTATCGCAAAGAGCTACCGGATTCGGGCGGTGCTGGACAATATCGCGGCGGCTTATCGGCTGAAAGCTGTTTCATACCCCACAACACGGATGTGATTACTCAAGACACCTTATCTTCAGGTAACGCGACACCCACTTCGTCGGGCCTCATGGGCGGCTACCCATCGACGACTAACGCCTATACATTCATCCGTAACAGTAACATCCAGCAACGCATTGCTGCTTCGGACATGCCGGACGACACGAACCAACTGACCGGTGATGCCGTGACTTTGCAATTGCGTGAGGAGAACTTTACGCAACATGCGAGCGATGTATACGCGGTTCGATGGACCGGTGGCGGCGGCTTTGGCGATCCGATGGACCGCGCACCGGAAGATATTAACAAGGATCTGGAGGACTATTCTGTTACCGAAGCAACGGCACAAGAAGTCTATGGCGCGGTGCTGAATGCGGACGGTCAAGTAGACGTCGCAGCGACGCGCGAACGGCGCAAAAAAATCCGCGCCGCACGAGTCGCGAAACACGCCATGCCAACCGTGATACGCAGCGGCAGCTTAGTCTTTGAAGCCGGTAGCGGTCTGAACGTTTTAGCGGATGGCGATGATCACTATTGGGCGTGCGCTACGTGCTCAACTGAGCTTGGCCTTGCGGGGAGTAATTACAAAGACGGCTGTATTCGTGAGGACCATCCGGTGTCGGACTCCAATCCTTTGATTGGAGCGCCTGAGCGATTCATCGATGATTTAGTGACGTTTCGCCAATTCTTCTGTCCAGGTTGCGGTCGACTCATTGATAACGAAGTCGCCGTCGATAGTGATCCCGTGCTCGCAGACATTACCGTAGCGGCTTGAGGATAGCCTCACGACTCAAGCCGATTTTCGGAAATAAATGTCCAGCGCCGGATTGAACATCGGTCGTGCATAAGCTGTTCGAAAATCATGCAATTCGAATAGCTTTTGCAAGGTCGCAGAATTGAAGTAGTAGAGGTGTTCGGATGGTTTCACTTCCTTCCACTTCGACAAATCCCTGGGCGTGCGCCAATGGCCAAGGTCTGGGGTACGAATTTCAATGATCCCGCCCGGGGCTAGAATTCGATACAGCTCGTCTAGCAAGCGATTGAGGTCGGGCACGTGCTCGATCACGTCATAGAGCGAAATTACGTCAAATGACGCCGAGTCATAGCGCTGCGCTTCAAGTAAGCCGCAGCGAACATTTGCGAGATTCAGAACGTCGCTGGCCCACCTCACCGCTGCCGGTTCCAACTCGACGCCGTAAGCGTCGAAGCCTAAATCACTGGCGGCTTTAACCACAAATCCAGCAGAGCAACCTACATCTAACCACTTACCGCTGCGCACAAATCTTCTCTGCATGCGACGTACCCAACCCGCGCATCGCTTAAGCTTCTTCGGCGCTTTACGAATATAAGCGTGGCTATAATCTTCGTCGTAGGTTGCAGTGCTTTGCGAAAGATCCGGTGGCGGGTTGATTAACATTAATGTGCAAACCGTACACCTTACGAATATTTCATCCCGTTTGATGAACAGCTGTTCATAGTTAAATCCGCCGCATACGGGGCATGCGATCTGCACTGCGGTCTCCCGGTATCCCGTCAAATTCGTGTCACCGCGATTCGGTTATTGATCGCAAGCATTAGGGTCGGTTGCATAGCGCACCGATCATACACAAGCGTGCTCTCGCATCAATTGGGCCGGGAGGTGATCACCTACGAATTATTCGCACATGCGGCCCACGTCGACCCTTCGACACAATAGCGGTACCATTAGTCCGATTTCGCGACCCAGCGTAGCTGGCGCTTACCGAGCCTATTGGGAGTTTAAAAAATGAGTGATATCTATATAGCCGGCGTTAGTATGACCAAATTCGGCAAGCATCTTGATCGTAGTCTCAAAGATCTCACTGGCGAAGCGCTCGCCGCCGTCTTGAAAGATGCTGGCTGTGGATCCGAATCCATAGAGGCAGCGTTTTTCGGTAATTGCGTGCAAGGCCACATGGAAGGCCAAGATATGATCCGAGGCGAAGTTGCCCTGCGGGCTTTCGGCATTGAGGGCATCCCGATCATCAACGTAGAAAATGCCTGCGCCACCGCAAGTACAGCGTTCCATTTAGCCGTGAATTACGTGAAATCGGGCTCCGCCGATATCGCCTTGGCGATCGGCGCGGAGAAAATGTACTCCGAAGATAAGGCGAAAATGTTCAGTGCGTTTGATGGCGCGTGGGACGTACATGACGCTGAAAACATTCTCGCGGCGTGGACCAGCATGGGCGATGGGGTCGAAATTCCAGAAGGTTCAACGTCGCCTCGACCGTACAGCGTGTTCATGGATGTTTATGCAGGATTTTCGCGCATGCACATGCGTGAATTTGGCACCACCCAACGTCAGCTTGCAGCCATCGCCTCCAAGAATCATGGCCATTCGACGATGAATGAATTGGCCCAATACACGCGCGCGTTTACCATTGACGAAGTGTTGAGCGGTGCGCCCGTGACGTTCCCGTTAACCGTACCAATGTGCTCGCCGATCAGCGACGGCGCAGCCGCGGCAATTGTCTGTAATGCGCGCGGTTTGAAAAAACTCAAGGTGGCGAAAGCGCGAGCGATGAAGGTGTTAGCGAGCGTGATCCGAACTGGCAGCACGCGTGGCGCGACCGATTTCAGCCGTCATTGCAGCCGCTTAGGCGCCGAGAAGGCCTATGAACAAGCGGGACTTGGACCGAACGACATCGACGTCGCAGAAGTACACGACGCAAGTGCGACCGGTGAAGTGATCGAGTCCGAGGCACTTGGCTTTTGCGCTATCGGCGACGGCGGCGCGATTGCAGAGCGTGGGGAGACGACGCTCGGCGGTCGCATTCCGATCAATGTCTCGGGCGGCTTGGAATCTAAAGGGCACCCGATTGGCGCAACCGGTTTAGGCCAAATCTACGAACTGGTTACGCAGTTGCGCGGCGAAGCGGGCAAACGTCAAGTAGCAGGTGCGCGCCATGGAATGGCGCAAAATGGCGGCGGTATTCACGGCGTCGAAGAAGCGGTCTCGTGCCTGACCATCGTTGGACAGTAGGGCCACAATAATTTTACTCACGTTGGCAGACCCGGGAGCTGTTAGGCACTCCCGGTTTTACCCGTCTCGTCGACCATAGGCTTCGCAAACGCGCCTGCATGCCCGAGTGACTCCACTACCTAAACGCCCATTCGACGCAAGGCCTGAATAGTTTGAAAGTTTTCATAAACGTCGGGATCGTTAACCTTCATTTCGTAGCCGCGCAAATTCTTAACTTGCGCGAGTCTAGTCATGCGATCGCTTTGTACGTTGTGGGCGTGAACGTTGCACCAGGACCAATACGGGTTAGCACCATCACGCACTGAATCTGCGCCGTTTTCGTACAGGGAATACGAGCCATCAAACGATTTGAACGCTTCGCCGCGCCGGTCATAACTCACCATGTTGACTGGTAACAAGGTCCTCGCGTCAAACCAGACGCGTTTCTTGCTGATCGGTGCTCGAGGATAAGAGGTTGGCTCTGCTTCAACAATGATGACCTCGGGGACTAACTCAACCTTCGTATCCCAGAAAGTATTACCTTTCGGGCCGCCGTGTGTGCCGCATTCCCAATTTTCATGCTCGCTGTGCCAGTTCTGCGATAGTCCTGCTAAGAACGGGCCACGTCCAACGATTTTATAATTTCCCCAAGTTAAATACGGATCGCCAGCGGCCCAGGCATCGGACAGATACAAAGTCGAGCCCGCGATTAACGGCTCAAAGCGCTGACTGGCGGGGAACTGCCGTACCCGCTTGAACTGCGGCAGATAGCCGTGCAACTCAGGGAATCTTGATTGATCGTAGTACCACGAATTAAGAAACGACGTGCCTTTAGCGTCCTGCGGGTGGGTGAATAACACGGACTGATAACGCAGCATGTTCTCGTGCCCAGGCCAGTAAGGTTTCGGTTCCATAGTCACCCGAGCGACGGGTTGCGTTTCTGTCCAAATCACTTCGTAGTAATACCCTTCCGTACCATCCGGATTAATTTCGAAATCCTTAACCGGATAGAACGAAACGTCGTGGCGACCCCACGACAAGGTAATGCCGACAAAGCACTCGATGCCGTTCTTCGGTGCTGTAAACGGCAATCCGCCGATCCACGGTTTGCCTTCATCGGTTACCACATTGCCTTTAGCGTCGAACGCGGCGCGGCCTTGGTTACGTAAGGTTGCGTCAATAAAATCGACCGGGCTTAATTTAGTCATATCCGTTACCGCTTCGACTAAATCAAGCTTGCGTCCCATTTGCTTGATCTGCATAAAGCGCACGGGATCGAGGAGGTCCTGTATCAAGTCGACATTGTCAGCAGAGATAACGTCGCCTGGCTTCAATGCACCCTTCGTGTATTCTTCGATCGATTTAAGTTCATCTGGGTAGCTCGCTTCGAAGCCGCCGTTTTCCGCGATGGCGTCCCACACGGGCATTAACAGCCCGGCCCCGAACATCCCTTGCGCAGAGAGTTCCATAAACCGACGTCGACTATAATCACGACCGTACTTTCGAATATGCATCTACGCTACCTCACTGCCGAACTCTCGCCGATCAGGTTAAAAATCTATTCATACGCAAAGCGATTGAAACTTTGCATCTAGCCATTGCGGATCCAATCCACGGCCAATAAAAACTAATTGATTCGAATGATCTGCACTGGGCCAATCATCCAACCATGCAACAGGGTAGAACTTATCCTGCACCGCGTGAAGCGAGGCCGGTTTTCCACCCTTTTCACGAAACCCCGCAATTCCCTTAATGCGCAGGATGCTGTCGCGATAGTGGTTAACGACATGGTTCAAGAATACAGACATGCCGGCGAGACTTAAAGTTCCGAGCGATGTGAAGGTTGCCTCGTATTGTGCAACACAGACAACCATTGCTAAGTTCGAGTATGTTCTCGGCGAGGTCGGCGACGATGAGATGATCAATACTAACTTCGCCGAACTCGTTGATAATAACAACGGCGTTGGCTAAGGCAGGCTGCTCTAGCGCGTGGGCTAATACGGTGGTTTTACCGCTACCTAGGAAGCCACATAACAGGGTAACGGGGGTGATTCTCACTGCCGGTTCCGGCGTATCGACCGCGATTGTCGGCAACCACTTAATGAGAACTGATAAGTAATATCTGCCGTAGTTGGTTCTGGCGCGGGGCGCCCTGAAAGAGCGATTGCAGCTTGATATTGAGTCGCCGTAGCCGCGCCAATCACCCGGTTTGTTGACCCTCACACGGCAAGTTGCCGCGCAAGGCTTTGAACTTTGGCGCTAAAGACGATGGCATCAGTTCGATTTGCGAATCAATTTGCGAAAGCACCTCACACGCGGACTTTGGTCGGGTCGAACCTGCTCGAATTTCGATCCGATTAAGCATTCCTTCCCACCATATTTCGCGCCGCGGGTCGGACCGATCAGTGATTGCCTGCCATGCCGTATCTGCTTGGATTAAGTGATCGGTTTTCGCGGCAGCCAAAGCGAACAAGCGATAGGCGTCCCCTACATTCGGATAGGCATCACGGAACGCCTTCGCTTGCTCATACGCTTCAGGATATTGTTGCAACTCCAGCATTCCTTCGATTAACACGATTTTAAAACGTCTCTCCATCGCCGGTTCACTCGACAACTTCGCTAGCAAGATGTTTGCTGCAGCAATTCTTACATTGACGTCGCTATTCGCTTTTACGATCGGGTAAATCTGTTCGAGCTGCCAACCTTCCAATCCTGAGTTCGCGACGTTCTGCAAATAGGCCAAGAGAACCTCATTGCTACCCAAACGCTCTAGGCACTTCATGCGCGCCCACATCATGCCTTGGCGCGCTGTCAGACTCAGACCGCCTTTTTTTTCTGCGCCATCGATGGCCGTAATGACTGCATTCGGATCTTTATCGACCAACGCCCGCATCTGGATCGCGAGGACTTTGTTTTCGGAATTATCGCGTTCTTTGTTAGACAACTGCCCGTAGGCTGTGATGCCCTGCGCCGCTAGTGCGGTCGGCGCGTTACCTTTCGTTCGTCGGATGGCATTGGAGAAATCGCGCGCTATGATATAGAACTTCGTTTGTTGGACGCCGCCGCTCAATTTAGCCGGCGCTTTCACACTGTTCAGCATGTAAAACGCTTTGTTCGAATCGGTCGTTTGTTGTGCCACCCGCAAGCGCGCACCGTCGGCGTCTGGATCGCTCGGATAGGCGGTGATGAAGCGTTCCGCAGCGCGCTGCATGGATTCTCTAGATGCTGCGGTGGGTTTCTCTTTCCGCGTGGCGCGCGCGACATAGGCAAGCTTGACGGCTGCCTTCTTAGTTTCCTCATCGAGGTTCTTGTTATGCAAGATACTCTCGGCGATGAGCGCCGCGTCGTCATTAAGTTTCGCCTTATAAGCGGCAAGCGCTTGGCGGTAGCGAATTCGATCGTAATTTACGTTGCCGCGTAGCTCGACGCGCGCGAAGAAATCCTTATATTTCCTTACTGCGTCGAAGAAGTGCCCATTCTCAAACGCATATTCAGCGCCCGCCAAGTCCGTGTACGGACCGATATTGTGCGCGACAATTTCCACACGGTATTGCAGGATCAGGGCGATCAATTCGTCATCAACGTAGCCCGCATCGATGATCCGACGCAATCTTTTTGCCGCCTCCGGGGCGCCCGATTTCGTCGTACGAGACTGTTCGAATAGCGCAAACGCTTCAGCGCGCAGCAGATTCGCCTCTTGAGCATCCACATTGCCAGATCCGGTCGGTCCAGCAGTTACCGTGCCTTTCTTAGCGCGCAATAAACGCAATTCGAGCGCTACAGCATCGTACAGAGGATGACTTGGATCGTCGGCGATAGAATTTTGCAGGCTTTCGAAAATTTCCACTGCGCGGTTAGTGTTGCCCTCTGCCGCGGCAACATAGCCGAGTCCAAGCCAACCGCCATAGACGAGGCTCGGTCGAAACACCTGCACTGAAGTGGCACGAAAACCTTTCTTTGCTTCCCAGATCCACTTGCGTTTCGCATCCGCACCCTTCGTCCGTTTTGAAATTTCGAGATCGATCCAAGCGCCCCAATACGGAAACGCAGCGAGTGCAAAACTAAGATCATCCCATGCCATGGATTGATATAGCGCCTCAAGTTCACCTTCATTCTCGCCGGCGGCCGCTTCTGCGGCCTTCAGTCTTCCCGTCGTTCGGTCGCGTAAACCAGCGGTAATCTTGCGCATTTCCGTCAGCTGTGCCGCGCTCGCCGTTACTTGTCGAACGCCATCAACGATGTTGCCATATTCGCGACCGGCTGCCGCGAATCGCGACGTGGGTACTTCGTCGCTGAGAGACGCAAGTAACTGCTTCGCTTGTGTGATAGCAGCGCTCGGACTCGAGGGAACTGCTGCTTGTCCGATGCTCGTCGTCGGCAATAGAAACAGACTGATTAATAAAACGAACAAGCAGCGTCTGTCGAGGGCAGAGAACATCAGATGACTTCGAGCAACGCGCGCATTTCGTTAGCGAACTGCTCGCCCATGATTAAGGTAATCAGTCGCTTGGTAATTTTGACATCCCCGTCCAAAGTGGCTGCGTCGCCGCCCCCGGCATCCGCCATCACTTGAAACTCGTACAGCGGTGCGTTTCTATATAGTGTGCGATCAATTTTCCGACCGATCTGCGCTTCGATCAGTCCGGGATTTGCTTGAGGCCCAATATCTAAGGTGGATACGGTTCCCCCGATGGCTGCGAAGTTCTCGATCCGATTAATTAAACCGCTCACTTTTCCAGGCCGCGGTGGCCCGTCGCCGACAATGATCATGATGCGGCGAGCTCCGGCTCGCCAACCGCTCTCCTCGATGCCTGCCTGGACGCCTTCGGCAATCTCTTCATATTGATCACCGCCGCCTTGCGCTTCTAGCGGATCGAGGAATCGGCGTAACTTCGCCGTACTGAACGTGAGTGGCTGCGCGCGAACCACGAACTCCGGGTCTTTCTGGTCTCTAAATGCAACCAAGCCGAAGCGTGCGGCCGGGACTAAGGTACGAACAGTTTGAACAATATCGTGGATGCGACTTTTCACTTCTTCAATCGCCCACGACATCGAACCGGTCGCGTCAATGACAAAGACAACGTCCAGTCCCGCGTTACGCAGTCCTGATACATAGGCTGCGAAGCGATTGGAAGAATTTCCCAGTGCATTTCCGATCCCTCGACCAAAACCGGCAGTCCCAAACCCCTTTCCTAACGGTAAGGCTGAAATTGGATTAGCAAGTTCGAATCCTGTCATGCCTCCCGCATCGGCCCGCAGTGCCAAAGGCACATCCGGCGGCGGCGGGGTTACCGCTTGAGGTGCAATTAGCATCTCGGGCGGCTCGATCTCGAATTCCTCTTCGAACTCTAACGCATCTTCTGGAGGCGGACGTTCGAGCGGTTTAGGTTTCGGCGGATCCGCCAAGGTCATATGGATTTCGACAATTTCACCGGCGTTCATCGAATTGTCGATATCCATGCCGATCCGCCAAGAAATGATCGCGTGAACGATAAACGAAATGACAAATAGACTTAGCCAAACAATCGGTCGTTTCATGCGCAATAAACCTCTTCGACGACCAGGATTGCGTGTGTGGCTAACGCTTTAACGTAAGCAGAGTAATTTGTTTCACACCCACCTTCGAAAGACTTGCGACCGCTTGGGCAACTAGAACGGCATCCGCTTGACCATCAGCTGAAATCTGCACGACTTGGTCTTTGAAGTCGCTTTGCAATTCGAGTTCGATTTGAGGAATTGCAATTTCGTCTCCTCGATACTGCACAGCACCCGTATTAGTGATGGCGATGTTGAGCAAGTTGCCCGATGGTGGCGTCGAGGCGGCTGAGGTGGGCGGCGTCACCTCAAGGTCGATATGAAGCTTTCCCGCGATCATGAAATATAGGAGGAGCAGGAACACAATGTTGATCATGGGTACCGTGCTCTCCGGCCGTCTTTCGCGTGAACTAGTGGTTTTGCGCCCAACGAATCCGCCAAAATTTTTCTGGCCCGGTTTTAACATTTATATTCCCGTCAATTCCATCAATTGAATCGTTCGGCTTCGGTAAGCGCGATATTCAGTAAGCCACGTCGTTGTAAGATATCGATTATCGTAACGGCACTTTGCAGCGGCACACCCGGATCTGATGCCAGCACAACCGGCGAATCTACTCCCGGATTTAACTCAAGAATTGCGTTCTCAATGCTCTCCATCGAATGCTTACTCTTATTCATCCAGATACTTTGATCGTCATGAAGTTCAATCAAGATCGGTGTGTTCTTGGTCGTCGCGTTACTCGCACCGCCCCCTTGTTGGGCAAGGTCCATTACGTAGGGCCGTAGGAAGTCGCTTTCCAGCATAAAGAATATTAGCAGGATGAATACGACGTCTATCAGCGGTGTCAGGGACAATTTAGCTGACGAGCGTTTACGAACGAGCGTGATCATGAGAAGCGCGTCCCCTAAGCGTTCGCGTCTCGACCCACATTAATTGTCATTACTCGCGTTAACAAATCGGACACTCGCCCCGTTGCGATATCGAGCCTCGTTTCAAACCAGGCATGAACGATAGTAAAAGGAATGGCGATAGACAAGCCAACCGCGGTGGTGAGTAACGCTTCCCAGATGCCGCCGGCCAGCGCGGTGGAATCCCGGTCCATTCCCGCGCTCGCTTCAAGGCCTCTGAACGCATCAATCATGCCGAGCACGGTACCGAGCAGGCCAAGAATCGGCGCAAGAAAATAGATCAGTTCTAAAGGTCGCATGTAAGCGGCGTATGGTTGAAGGAAATTCGTTGCTTTGCGTCCGAGCTCCTCGCGTAATTCTTCGGTATCCGGTTCGTCTCGGTTTTCTAAGCCAAACTTTATAATTCTGCCCAGCGCGAGCGGGGATTTATCGAGCGCTTTTAGAGACGCTTCCTTATCGCCAGACCACTTGTCCATTGCTCTATCGAGCGCTCTGAATCGCGACGGGCTGAGTCCCGACATTTGAAAATATTTATAGAGCGCGATGGCGAAACCGATGACTGACATAACCATTAGGACGCCAACCACGGGCCCGCCTAACTCGAGTAGCGATCCGGTTGCCGCCCATATGTCGCCACCCAGTTGATTTATCTCTGGCTCGTTCATCCTGTAATGCCTCGAATTCTTTGTCTAATATTTTTAGCTGCGCCCGCAAGCACGACCCCGCAAGGCCACGTGCAAACGCTTCGTTGCGTGGACCAGCGATTCTAAACGCTTTGCGTCCCTTCGGATAGGCAAAGCCTCTTCCAATATGAAATGAGTCTAAAGGGGGCCCGTGATTCCAACATGAAATGAGTCTAAAGCGCT
>JAQCEL010000119.1 GCA_027618655.1 Pseudomonadota bacterium
ACGCAGCTCCCGCTTGCACCGGACGCAAACACCTTCGTGCTGCCAGCAAGCAATAATGGACGCATCGTACTCACAGTGATCCCGAGAAATACCGCCGGCGTCAACCTAACTATTCAAACCTTAGTGGATAAAACTCGTGACGCCGCGGCGCGCTTTAATAGCGTCGTCCTTGATAACAGCGCAGTCATTGATGACGAGCAAAAAATTGCTGCTGCGATTAATAGTGCCCTCTCACTCGGTGGCCTCGCCGCTAGCGCTTATTTGCTTGGCTTAAGTGAAGCGCTTTTGGATATGACCTTGCAGCACGTGCGAACACGCGAACAATTTGGTCAGCCAATTGGCGCCTTCCAGTCATTGCAGCACCGCTTGGTCGATCTATTCCTTAATATTCGCCTAACCCGCGCCGCGGTAGATCGCGCTTCAGATGCAATCAATATTCAAACCGGGCCAGCTACGGGACTTGATACGAATGCCATCCGCGCTCGCTATCGCGCGGTTGAGACCGCAATGAGTGTGGCGCGCGAAGCGATTCAAATGCATGGCGCGATGGGTGTGACAGAACAGTGCGATGTCTCACTCTACGTCCAACGGATCCTAGTTTTAAGCGCGCGATTTGGGAACGCCATTAAGGAATTGCCGGCAACTGGATTAATCCTACAGACGAATACGCCAAAGCCGGAGCGTGACGCCATTGTCAGCAATCCCATTGACCAGAATTTCGCCGGTGATTGGAATACTTTGCCGGACGCCGTATTTCGCGCCATGGTGCGCGAGTGGATTGTTGAGAATTACAACGAAGCGCATCGACATTACCCAGCGTATCTTCGCTGGACAGACAATCGCCAGTGGCACGAAAAACTACTCAAACGTGGTTGGGCCGCACCTGCATGGCCAGTGGAGCATGGAGGCATGGGACTTGAACCAAGCAAGATGCTTATTTACATAGAAGAGTTGGAACGTCACGGCGTCAGTCGCGGCCCCGATCAAGGCATCGTGATGTTAGGGCCCATTTTATTTGAACATGGCAGTGCCGATCAGCGCGCACGATTTTTGCAGCCTGCATTAACCGGTGAACACATTTGGTGCCAAGGTTATTCAGAACCCAATGCGGGATCTGATTTAGCCTCGTTGAAGACACGCGCCGTATTAGATGGCGACGAGTTTATCGTCAATGGTCAAAAAACTTGGACGACACACGCACTTGACGCAACACACATGTATTGCCTCGTCCGCACCGACGCTGAATGTAAACCGCAACGCGGCATCAGCTTCCTGTTAATCGATTTGAACCAGCCCGGCGTTACGGTTCGACCTATCACTAACCTCAGCGGACATGTTGATTTCTGCGAAGTGTTTTTGGATGACGTGCGGGTACCTGTAGAAAACTTAGTCGGAGAAATCAACCATGGCTGGACGATTGCGAAGGCGCTGCTAGGTCACGAGCGCTTATTTGTTGGCAGTCCAAAGCTATGCCAGCACGCGTTAAATCAACTGCACGAACTCGCGCAGGCGCTAGGGCTGATGGATGATGCGGTATTCATCGACGGACTAACGCGCATCACATTAGACATTAATGACTTGGAAGCACTCTATACAGAATTCGCTGCGCTCGTGAAGGCTAATAAACCACTCGGCGCGGATGTCGCATTGCTTAAACTCGGCGCCACTGAAACTTACACCCGGTTAAGTGAAATGATTTTTAATGTCGCGGGTGAATCAGCCGCGCTTTATGGCAAACAAACATTTGGCGAGGTGTCGCTTGATGTCTTATCCCACTACTACGCAGCGAGACCGGCACCGATTTACGCAGGTAGTAACGAAATACAACGCAACATCATTGCCAAACATATTTTGCAACTGCCTTCATGAAGCCGACACCAAGAACTTTAGCGGTATCCTTTTGGGTGCTAGACAGCGCCGTTGCACTCGAGCAGACAGGCAAGGGTGAAATACTGCAACGCGCGGCCGTGCGAAGTTCTCTGGGTGTCCTACCCTGCTTCGGGCTGATCTTCGGTGGTTCAAAATCGCTTCTGGCATTATCGACTGAGGCGTCGGACTTTTTGGTTACGGCCTCTCCAATCGACTATAAATACGCCGTAGCCTGCTGCTGCGACGCGTGAACGGGGTAGATTCACATAATTCTGGCTTATCACTCGATTGGCGCCGTTCCCCACGAGCCCCGCACGTATGTTCATGACGATGACTTAACTATCGCAAAAACTCCCTGGTTTACGCCAATATAGCCAAGGCATACGGCACAATTTTTGCGCGTCCAATACCGAGGGAACACGCTTGACCCAAGTCACCGCAGGCGTTTAGGTAACGTAAGTGGCCAGGAGGTAGGCGAGTGGACAGAAAAATTACGCTTATGGACGCTATAGCGACGATCTACGACGCGGCGTTAGCGCCGGAGCGATGGTAGCAGGCATTAGATACGGTCACCGATTTACTCGATGCTCAGCACGCACATTATTTCCTGCTTGATACGAAAAATAATCTCCCAAGCTTTGCCGCAGTCGCGCAATCGATGGATGACGCGTTGCTGCGGGAATTCCACGACTATTATCAAGCGATCGACCCACGAATCAGTCGCGGCATGGCGTTACCAAGAGGGCAACTTTACGTCGACGCGCAGTTGTGTGATTCGCGCGAACTTATGCGTAGCGAGTTTTACAACGATTTTTATCGTCGTTGTAACTCTCGTTGGATGGCCGGTTGTTTGACGCGATCCGAATTGGGTTTTGCCGCCGGATTCGCCTTCGTACGCACACCTGAGCAAGGGCCGTTTACCGGTGTCGGGCTTGAACTCGCGAATCAATTAGTCCCACATTTCGCCAATGCCGCGCGTATTCAGATCCGCGCTACCCAGCAACTCGAAGGCTTGCGCATTGCAGAAGATAGCCTAGATCTCATCTCCCTTGGGGTCGTGGTTATCGGCAACGATGGTCGCGTGCAGCTGATTAATCGAGCCGCGCGCCAAGCAATAGCGCGTGATGATGGACTCGCGCTTAATTCTCAAGAGTTAACCGCCATGCACCATGCATCCGCGGATGCGCTACGCGACGCGATCGCGGCGGCGTTGCCAGGGAGGCTTACGGCAACAAACCGGCTGATTACGACGCTGGCTATCCAACGACCGTCGGGAAGACAACCATTCGAGATCTTAATTGCGCCCCTACCTTCGGAAAGTAATGGATGGGTGCCAGTGGGCGGTGGCGTACTTCTGCTCGTCACCGATCGTGACTTGTTGGCGAACCCGTCCGCTGGTGCGCTAGCTGCGTTATTCGGATTAACCCCCGCAGAGTCGCGCGTTGCCGAAAGCCTAGCCATGGGTCAGTCGCTGAAAGAATGCGCAGAGGCGGCAGGTTATACAACTGAAGCCGCACGTTGGCATTTAAAGCAGTTGTTTCAAAAAACGGGTACGCGTCGCCAAGCAGAGCTGGTAAAACTGTTTGCGACGAGCGTCGCGAATTATTTTTACGCTGATGATGAATAATTACCGCAAAAAATTCTCCGTCGCGTAGGGCCTTCTACCCAAACGGGTAGGGCGTGCGTGATAGCGATCTGCGATCATGATCGCGCGCGACGTTAAATGCTCCCCGCTCAGGTCGGAAAAACTCATAAGGAAACTGTCATGAAAATCAAACCGCTCATAACATTCGCGACGCTAATTTTTTCATTATACGTACCTATTTCCCAAGCGAGCCTCGTTGGCGACCGGATATCAATATTTGGCATACTTACCTCCATTGCGGCAGACGTTGCTGATCCTGGTATTGAGTACGAGACAGAACAAGTCGACAGCTCCTCCCCGTTCGATGTGCTTTGGAACGAAACGATCGATGTGTCTGGTGACGCTTTCACTTACACAATAAATGCGATCAATACAAACTTGAGTTCTCCAAATGCGACGATGACCATCGGCAGTTTAGATTGGACAGATGATCCACTTAACGGACTGATTACCGGCGTTACCCAAACAACAGGGCCAGCTGTGGCGAATATCACATTTATCGATAACTTGGGTATTAACTCTGGAGTAATTACGATTGATATCGCCCCTTTTAGTCTCGCCCCCGGGGAGTCTTTATCGCTGTCTTTCACCATCGAGTCATCCCACGGAGTTGTAATTCCTTTGGCTCCGACCATAATCTTTTTGGCTTCAGGGCTGTTGGGCTTGGTGATCAAGCGTCGAAGGTGAGCTGTTGACAAGCCTAGCCTCTGGCCTTCATGAGGTAGCGGTTCACCTTTCCTGAGTCTCGGCGGGATCGTCGATGACGGAACTTCACGAGCTCCCCTTGAAGCCAACGATAGCCGTCGCCTTCGCTACTGAGCACCGAAAAGGCCACTGACTGGGTTCCTGATAAAAAAGTCTGCGAATTGTTCTATGTCGCTTAAGTCTTCGAATTTCATGCGTGTTTTCGTCCGACAATCATGAACAAAGCTCATTGCCGCTTTAGATCCATTTCATATCGGAATCTCCTATCCCCATTAGACTCATTTCATGATGGACACGGCTGTTCCTCGCTCCCCCAATCAAAGATGCGTATCGTTACGGCCCGCACCGATAACCTGGTAGGACACGGTCGGTTACTAGTTGCGGCTAGCCCAAGTGCAACGAACTCGCGTTAGATTGCACCCTCTCTCACGGGATCACGTCCATCCCAGTTCTTCGCCGCACTCGCAATAGAGGCGAAAAAATCCTTGAACACGGGACTGTTGTCCCAAAACTCTGTGAAATGTCCGAGTTGTGCGACTGTATCGAAATAGACGACAGGCGCGCCACCTAAGGAACATTCGAATGCCGGTTCGACCCCTTGCGAGGTGTATTGCGCAACCGTCGCCGAGTAGTCGACAGGCATGATGCCGACGTGATGCACACCCACCCTACCGGCATCTAGAAATTCTTTATACACAGACGGAGCATCGTCTTCGCAATAGATAAGCTCAATCTGGAGATCGCCCGAATACCCTAGCGCGACGGTCAGACCGATATCTGATGCGGCGCCGCGATAACGCTGATCAGTAATGGCGATTCGCTTGTAAACAAAGAACGGTCCGGCTCGAACGATCTCGGTCCAATATTTCAGCGCTGCATCAAGATCGCGCACCACATAGGCTAGCTGACTTACTGTCTGTAAAGGTTGCGTCATAAGTTTTTCCTACCGTTAGCTAATAGCTGTTTATCGGCGCCTAAAGCCCCATTTGTCGTACGGCCAGATCACGCATGATTTCTTCAGATCCGCCGCCAATCGCCATCACTTTCGTTTCTCGATAAATTCGCTCAACCGGGTTACCGCGGAGATAACCCGCCCCACCAAATATTTGCATTGCTTCGTGGGCGCAGTACTCCAATACCGTTGAGCAGTAAAATTTCGCTTTGCAAATCTCGGCGACCGGCATCTCCGCTTCATTTACATTCCAGCAGAGTTGGTTGATCAACGATTCCATTGCGTCGATTTGCGACGACATGTTCGCGATCTTGTGCCGAATGACTTGATGTTTGATGAGTGGCTTACCAAACGTTTGTCGTTGTCCCGCATATTCGATGCTCTCTCGTAGACAACGTTTCGACATGCCCAACATTTGCGCGCACATGAATAAACGCTCGTAATTAAAATTATTCATGATGGCGAGAAAACCCTTGTTCGGTTCGCCCATCAAATTATTGACTGGCACCCGGCAGTCATCAAAATACAAAGTTGCGGTATCTGAGGCCCACCAACCCATTTTTCGGTCGATAGCGGTACGCGAAAAGCCCGGCGCATCCGCTTCGACAAAAAACAGTGAGATTCCACCAATTCCAGCGGCGCCGGTGCGTGCAGCAATGACGAAATAACTCGCGTTCATCCCGCCAGTAATAAATGTTTTCGATCCGTTGATGATGTATTCGTCACCCTCTCGCGAGGCGCGGGTTTGCAGGTTCGCGACGTCTGAACCACCGCACGGCTCGGTGATACCGAGCGCCCCGCCTTTCTTGCCGGATAAAATTTCTGGCAGCGCGCGCGTCTTAATGTCTTCCGCGGCAAGTTTACTGAGCGGTCCAACCATTATGCTGCGTGAACAAATACTCGCCGCGACACCGCCGCTGCTACTGCGTCCAAACTCTTCCGCCGACGCACAGCGCATGAATGCGTCATCGAAACCTAGGCCTCCGTACGCTTCATCAATGCCGAATCCGAACAAACCGAGTGCACAGGCGTTTTCGTGCACTGCCCAGGGGAAGGTACCCGCTTCATCCCATTCGTCGGTGTGCGGTTCAATCTCGGTTTGGATGAATCGGGCGACAGACTCGCGAAATGCGCGACGTTCGATCGTATCAAACGGGTTGATCATTGCTTGTCCTTCGGATCCCGGTACGGGTAATGAAACCTGAGAGCATGGCTTGGCGAACAATTGCATCGTTCCACAGCAAAAACAAGAGTCCTGATCCGTTGACTCAAGCGCAAGCGCAACTGCGCAGAAGAATCAAACTAAGTTTTCGATTAACCTAGCCGTCTGTACAACTCACAGGGGATGCTCGAATTTTCGGTCATCTTCCCGTGTTCGAAGCAAATTCGCGATGCACCGTAGATTCGGCGGAATCTTGGCTCGCAAGTATCAACTGGACAAACGAATTGAATTCAAATTTACGCCTCCGTAAAACCAAGATCATCGCAACCATTGGTCCTGCATGCGATGACGAAGCTACGTTGCGAAGCATGATGATCGTGGGCATGAACGTTGCTCGGCTTAACTTATCGCATGGCACGTTTGACGAGCACGCCGCCAGAATTTCTCGTATGCGCGAGCAGAACTCGGCGCGAACCTCGCCGTCATGGTCGACACGCGCGGACGTGAAATTCGCACGGGGCTGCTCGATGGTGGGTCGATAGTTTTAGTGCCAGGTGCGGAATTCATGCTCTTCAGCGAACCGCGACCTGGCGATCTTCGAGGTGTATCAGTGTCCCACGCAACGCTTCATGACTATGTGAAGTTACGCGATCGAATCCTCCTCGACGACGGCTTAATTGAACTTTCAGTTTCTGGCGTCGCTCTAGACGGGATCCGTTGCGTCGTCGAATGCGGCGGTGAACTGCGCAATAACAAGGGCGTGAACGTCCCCGGTAATTCGAACGTGTTCGACTCGATTGATTCGGACGTTAAAGGGGATCTCGAATTCGTTGCGGCCAACGACGTCGAGTACGTCGCCGCGTCGTTCATTCGCGACGCTGCCGACATCAATCGCTTGCGCGCTAAGCTTGATGCTTTAGGGGCGGACACACCAATCATCGCGAAAATAGAGAGTCGCGGTGGCGTTGAGAACCTGGATGAAATCATTGCGGTAGCCGACGGCACGATGGTCGCACGCGGTGATCTGGGCGTTGAGCTGCCGCTAGCGGAAGGACCAACCATCCAAAAGCGGATAATCCGGGGCACCGTGACTAACGGCAAACCTGTGATCACTGCCACGCAGATGCTGGACTCGATGGAACGAAATCCACGCCCGACCCGCGCTGAAGTCGGCGATGTGGCGAACGCCATCTTAGATGGAACATCCGCCGTGATGCTGTCGGGCGAAACGGCCGCTGGGGCCTACCCGGTTGAAGCCGTACGCACTTTGGCAGAGCTTGCGCGCGAAGCCGAAATTGGCCTGAACGAATTCGGTCACCTGCAAAAAATTCTGCCGCATCCGTCCGACCGTGTCACAGATGCCGTCGCCCATGCGGCGATTACCATGGCCGACAACTTGAAAGCTGCAGCGATTGTGGCACTCACTGAAACAGGCTTTACCTCGCGTCTTATCTCGAAGTACCGTCCCAGTTGTCCGATTTTGGCGATATCCTCGTCGCAACGGGTGGTACGGCGCTTGGCAATGAATTGGGGTGTGACAGCGATTCAATATACTGGCGATGGTGCGGATGACGATCGACTCGAATTTGCCATGCGCATCGCGCGAGAATCTGGTTATGCGCGCAGCGGCGACATTGTCATTGCCACGACGGGAAGCAATGCGCGTGCGGGCAGCACCGATCTGATCCGGGTGCTAACCTTGAATTAATATAAGCAGTTTCCGCGAACCCATCTAAGTCGGGGTGTCAGGCGCGTTCGTAAATGCCAATGAACGCAAGGTGGTCCACGCCAATTAATCGCTGTATTCTCACGCCACCCGCCTGGAGCAATTGGCCACAGGCGAACAATGCGGAATTTTAATCCGGGAGAATCACCAATGGTTACAGTACTCACCGAGCTAGGTGCAAGTAATGTCGCCGCGACTAATGTCCAAGGCGACAACCTTTGGCTTAAAGCGGCAGACGTTGAAGCAGCGATCGGTTGGACGTTAAAGCCACAAGGCTTATGTCAAGGTGAGGTATGCATTCCGCTACCTCGCTCCAACACCGAGAATTTTGTTAACGGGGACACGGTTAACGTCGCCGAGTGGTGGCGCTTAATGGACCGCCCCGTGTTGCACGACAACGCAGGTGCGACATGGATGCTTGGCGCCGGCGCAAATCAGCGCGCTGACGTATTAAATACGCTTGAGGCGCCGGATTTCACGTTGCCGGACCTTAACGGCACGATGCATTCTTTATCTGACTATCGCGGCAAGCGGGTATTCCTTACCACCTGGTCGTCGTGGTGAGGCTGTCGTTATGATCTGTCCGTGTGGCAGGCGATGTACGACGAAGTAAAAGACGAAGATTTCATCATTATTGCAGTAGCCGAAGAAAGCCGCGGCGCGGAAACCGCTCGCGAATTTATCGAAGAGGCAAAACCAGCCTATGTCTCGCTGATTGACACCGAACATCACGTTGCCGATTTGTACAACATGGTTAACGTACCGCAATCTGTTTGGATCAACGAGGCGGGTCAAATAGTGCGACCTGCGGAGACCGCAGGCTCACACGATGGCTGGCGTGCAATGAACCGTGAAGACATGTCAGTTCCAGATGACGCAGCCGCATTAATTGCCAAGGCGCAACAGACCTACGTTGGTGCAGTACGTGATTGGGCCGTCAATGGTTCCGCAAGTAAGCACGTCTTTAACTCGCAGCAAGCGCGCGCGCATTTATCTCTACCCGACGCAAGTGTCGCGACTGCGAATGCGAATTTTCGCTTGGGTCGATACTTGCACTCAGTCGGCAACACGAAGGAGGCAGAGGTATTTCTCAAAACGGCGTCGGATTTACGTCCTGAGTCGTGGAATATCTTTCGCCAGGCGATGAATCTAAAAGAGCTTGGCCCGATGGGCTTGGCGGCAGATGAAGCGTTCTTCGAAAGAGTCGATGCGTTAGGTGCGGGTCGTTATTACCCGCCTCCAGATATAGAAGGCTTTCCGCGCGAGTTGGGATTCAAGCCCCCGGCTTAGTTGGACGTAACGCGCGAGCGCTTAGCGGTCGCGCGTTTATTATCGCTACGTTGCTGCGGCGCGCCACACCCGCTAGACCAACCATCTCTTATTCGTCAGCACGAATCTAAACAATACAAAAGGACGACCCAATGCACGACGTGAAATTTGGCGTATTTGTCTTACCGGCCGATATGGTCGAGGCGCAAGCGCTTGCGAAACGAGCGGAAGCTCAAGGCTTCTACTCGGTTTCGCACAACGATCATTTTTATTCCCCACTCGGCACTGCTGAATTTCACCAATTAGAATGCCTGACGGTTCTAACCGTCATGGGTATGGCGACCGAAAAAGTAAAACTCGTACCTGCTGTGATCGCGGCATCGTTTCGCACACCGCCCCTACTTGCCAAAATTACTACGTCTGTCGACTTGGCGACGAATGGCCGCTTTATCTGCGGGCTCGGCGCCGGTTGGCAAGGTACAGAGTACGAGGCGCATGGCTATCCGTTTCCGCCCCTCAAACAACGCCTCGAAGAACTCGAGGAAACGATTCAAGTTCTAAAAGCGATGTGGACAGAAGACGAACCTGCGTTTAGCGGTAAATATTTCAAAGTCCATCATGCATACAACAATCCGCGCTCGATCCAAAAACCGCGGCCACCAATCATGCTCGGGGGATCGGGTACTGGATTACTCAAAATTGCTGCCCGCCACGCGGATATCCTCAACATCATTCCGCCAACCGGCAACGGCAAAGATTTTATTAATGATCCGATTGCGACAGTTAAATTTGATCAGAAAACGCTGATCAGTCGTATCGCGCAGTTGCATCAAAATTGTAATGAAATCGGCCGCGACCCTGCTGAAATCGAGCTTGGGGGACTGTCGTTTATTGCGATGTCGCAAGACAAAAACGATCCCAGACTGCGCGACATTGCGACAAAATTGGGATTCCCCGACTACGAGTCGGCGCAGCGCGCGCCTGTTGCGCTATTAGGAACGCCGGATGAAATTAAGAAACAATTGCGCGAACGGATCGATGCAACCGGAATCACCTACTTCATCCTGGCTACCTCATCACCGGAAACACAAGAGTTGTTCGCCAAAGAAGTGATGCCGGCTTTTTGCGCTTAACGTATCGACTCCATTTGCTCGCGACGGTTCACACTCGTCGCGAGCGAGGTCGTTCTACCGCGCATTGCGCACTCAAAGTCGCATTCATGATGAACCGCGATCAAGGCCGTCTTAACAAGAACCAGAGTCCTTAGCTTACTTGTGCGGACAAATCAGGAACTTTTCGCCGGTGGCTTTCCGATGATAGCGTTGCGCAATGTCAACTTGCAGCGCCTGCGCAAGCGAGATCTCATCGGTATAGTGACTCGCAAAAGTACTCGTGATTTCACGCGCCACTCGTTGCTGTAAGGCCTGCGCCTTCTCGGGTCCAACCCTCGCAATGAACGCCGTCAATAACCAACCACCGATCCCCCACGCCATCCCATAAGTTCGATCCACAATGGTCGGCGACGTATCGAGCATGCCATAGGAATACACTTGCTTGTGCGTGGTCGAACCATAACGATTCTCGGGCGCCGGATTGCGACTCGCGACGCGCTCCATGGCTGTTAATATTTGACTCGCCAAATGCCCACCACCGATCGCGTCAAAAGCCACGGTTGCGTTCGTCGCGCTCAGTGCTGCGGTGAGATCATCGGTAAAAGAAGCGGCACTCGAATTGCACACGTACTCGGCGCCGAGGTTTCTAAGCAATTCCGCTTGCGCGTCGCTACGTACAATATTCACTAACAGTACGCTATCGGCTCGACATAACTTAACCAGCATTTGACCGAGATTCGAGGCCGCGGCCGTGTGTACAAGCCCCCGATGGTTTTCAAGTTTCATGGTCTCGACCATCCCTAAGGCGGTCAGGGGATTAACAAAACACGAAGCGCCATCTTTTGCTGAAACACCTTCTGGCAATTCAAGACACGCGCGCGCTGGCACGCAGCGATATTGCGAATACATCGCGCCACCGAGTACGGCAACCGTTTTACCGAGTAAGGCCTGAGCCGCGTCTGAGGACCCTGCAGCCACCACCTGCCCTGCGCCTTCGTTACCAACGGGTAGCGACTTGTTGAATCGCGCCGCTAGGCTTTGCCGTCGGTCTGGCGAGATTGGGGCGCTTAGTATCGACTCACCGTCACGCTGTTCGATACGCGCCGCACTCATATCGGCCAAGCTCAGCAAGAGTCCAAGATCCGACGGGTTAATCGGCGTTGCATCAACGCGAAGAACAACTTCATCCGCGCCGGGTTCCTGTACTTCAGTTTCGAGGAGCGATAACTCTAGTACGCCAGAGTCGCGTACCGTGGATCGAATTTGCATTGATTTTTTCATGCGTTTCCCATTTAGTTTTGCTGCGAGAAAGTCGACTGAGCTAAACCGATTGACCTTCGTAGCGCAGACGGGTGTTAATGGCGATCGTTCGATTAGTGCGCGCGCCTGAGGATCACTGCTGATGTCGGAACAGCATTACCTGCTGAGACAAAGGCATAGTTAGCATCTTTAACCTGACAACGCGCAACACCGCGCAATTGACGCACCGCTTCGATAGTGTTCTGCATACCGTGGATATAGCCCTCGGATAAATTCCCGCCGCTTGTATTCAATGGCAGATCGCCATCTGGCCAGCGTAGACGACCATTGCCGACAAAATCTTTCCCTTCACCGCGTTTGCAAAATCCATATTCTTCCAACGCCATCAGCACGAGCGGGGTGAAGTGATCGTAGACAAACAAGACGTCAATATCGGCGTGACTTATCCCCGCATCAGAAAACAAGCGCTTGGCGATCACGGTAGCTTCGGACTCGCTCGACTCCATATCGCGCACCATGAAGCGATGATTCCAACCGCCGCCACCCAGGCCTCCCGAGGCGATGTAGACGGGCGGCTGGCGAAGATCGCGTGCGCGATCTGCCGTCGTCACAATCACCGCGGCGCCGCCATCTGTTTCTAAACAACAATCAAGCAGTCGCAACGGCGTCGATATCATTCGGGAAGTTTGGTGATCCTCTAAGGTCATCGGTCGACCGTACATGATCGCATCCGGATTGAAATTCGCATGATGCCGGCAAGCCAGCGCGATTTCCGCGAAATGGCGCGACTCCGTGCCGTACAAATGCATGTGCCGCCGGGCGGCCATTGCAACCATTTGCGCGGGACTGAAAAGACCATAGGGCGATGTATAACTCGCCGCTCCCGCTGCACCGGCCGCGCTCGAAGCTTGACCGAAGCGGGCCGTGCCGCGCCCAGAGCGCTCATTCATAGCACGAAAGGCGACCACTGCCTTAGCTTGCCCCGTCGCCACGGCCATCGCCGCCAACAGCACTGAGCCGAGCGGCCCGCCACCACCACCGTAAGCGACCTCGGCGAAAAAACGTAGCTCAGGCATCCCCAGACTGCGCGCTATTTCTACCGCGTCATTGTTGTCCATGGTGTATTTAGTGATGCCATCAATGTCGGACGGCTTGAGTCCCGCGTCTTCGATTGCCGCACCGATCGCCTCGCAAGCGAGCGTGAGTTCGCTGCGTCCAGAATCTTTGGAATATTCCGTATGGCCGATACCAACAATACAACTTTGATCGCGAATTGAATCCATCACATTGTCCTTAAGCGTCGCTGCAACGGTTAATTGTTGCCCGACATCATAATATGATCCTAAGCCGCGTGCTTAGCTTGATCGATACCCAACGTAAGCGATCGACTTGAATATCACGGCCGCTAGCAGCCTGTCGGACTTAGGCAATCGTAGCGAGCATGGTGGGAAAACGAGCCAAAAAATGTGCGATT
>JAQCEL010000120.1 GCA_027618655.1 Pseudomonadota bacterium
CGCTATGCCGCAGCCCGTAAGCCTTTAGCTTATCAGCACTCTGCTTCAACTGCCGTTTATAGGTTAATTTATAAAGGTTTGAATTTGATTATGTTTTCACCTCTTTCCGCGAAAGAGATAAACCCGGATATCGAGACCGTGAGGGTCTCGCTGTTCGTCTGTTAGGGCAATTGCTGCTGATTTGATAACGTTGGGATTAACCGGGACTTGGAGTCGATCATGATGAACAAGATAGAAGCTATCGAAAAGGACGTCCAATCACTGAATCTTGAAGAACTGGCCAAGTTTCGCGCATGGTTCGCTGAGTACGACGCAGAATTATGGGACGAACAAATCGCCTCGGATATAACGAACGGTCAGTTAGATACGTTATCGAGTGTCGCCTTGGCAGAGCATAAGGACGGGAAAAGCACGATTTTATGAACCATTATGCCTCCCGAAAATTCTGGGAGTGCTACCGTGAACTGCCCATTCCAGTACAACGTCACGCGGATCGAGATTATGAGTTGCTCAAATCGAATCCCGATCATCCTTCGCTTCATTTTAAAAAAATCGGAAAATATTTCTCAGTTCGCGTTGGATTACGTTTTCGCGCATTAGATACGGAACTAGGAGATGGCGTCCTATGGTTTTGGATCGGATCGCACGCTGCGTATGACAAACTATTGCCTTAGATTAACAAGCGAAGTGCAACAGCCAGCTAACAACGGGATCAACACGGGCCCATTTCAGCGTCCTCGAACGTCCGCCTTCAAAAGCGCGACAGTCCGAAGATGGCCGGGACGAGTCCGATTATCCCGCAATTTCAAGGCCGGCTTACTGGAAACCTTGCTGTAGTTTCGAGAAAAACGCGCGAGTAACCGTTCGTCGGTCTCGTTGGAATCCTCACTTTGTGCCCATTAGTTTATTGAACTACGCGCATTTGTCGTTTGGACGTTAGTCCTTAAACGTCGGAGTGGGCAACGTCCCCGACTTCGCGATCGAGTTCGGCACCGATGCTCGCCTGATTGAAGACGACGATACCTGGCAAGTCGTGAGCTATGACCGGCCTGAGCCTGTGGGTCCACAAGCGCCCGTGCAGGTCGTTAAAGCGATGTCCTGAGGTACACTAGTCGCGCTCATCTATAAACCCGAACAAAGGAGAAAAACGCGTGACCATCAGCCAGAAATCGACGAGCCGTACAGTCAAGACGAAGGACTGGAACCTGCATTACCACGAAGCCGGCAGCGGCCATCCATTGATCCTGCTGCACGGCTCGGGACCCGGTGCGACTGGCTGGAGCAATTTCGGCGGCAACATGTCCACACTCGCCGAGCATTTCCGCGTGCTGGCAGTTGACATGCCCGGCTGGGGCGCTTCCGATCCGTGCCCGGTCGACAAACTCGATCACGTCTCTGCCGCTTTGCAGTTCATGGATGCACTCGGTATCGACAAGGCAGCCGTTGTCGGTAACTCGATGGGCGGGGCGACCACCGTGCGCCTCGCTGCCGAGAATCCGGAACGCGTGTCGCACCTCATCACCATGGGCGCTGCGCTGAACCGCGGTCCGCGACTTTACGGGGCCGGCGACGGTCCGAGCGAGGGGATCAAAATTCTCGTGGAGGCCTACCGCACCCCAACGACGGAGGCCATGATGCGCCTTGTCGAGATTATGTGTTTCGATAAGCGTTTTGCCTCGGAAGAACTTTGCCGTCTGCGCGCCGAGGCCGCGAGCGCGCAACCGGAGCACCTGAGGAACTTCCTCGCAGGTCTGCCCAAAGGCTGGCCGGTACCCACGTTCGCGAGCTTCGAGCAACTTATGGGGATCAGCGCGCCTACACTGCTGCTGCACGGCCGCGACGATCGCGTGGTGCACTGGGAGCATACGCTGCATCTCGTCACGCACATTCCGAACTCGCGTATGGTGCTGATCAACCGCTGTGGGCACTGGGCAATGATCGAGCACGCCGCAGAATTCAACCGTCTAGTCATCGATTTCGTGGCTAATAATTGAAGGGAGCTGCCGTGCACGATTCAGTCGCATAAATCCATGCAGCCGCACAAGTGCTGCGGGAAGAGCATGTACCTTGCGACGCGGTCGGCAAATTGACCCCGCGCGTGGTCGCGGCGCTGCACGAATCGCAGGGCATACGTCTATTGCAGTCTTCCAGGCATGGCGGCTACGTTTTATCCGGCGAGTGGTCCTACTCCACCGGCACCGACCACTGCGCTTGGCCGGTGTTAGGCGGCATGGTCACTGACGATGATGGCGAAGTGCCGATGCTACGGCAGATTACGGGACACCCACTAATGGCGCTAAGTTAAGCTTTCTCGCGGCGTCACGTCTCACGTGAGACAAGGCCTAAGCGACTGAAAACATTCGGGGAACGTCCTTAACTTAGCGCTATTCGGGACACCCACGAATTCCATACCCAGCACGAAGCGCCCTCCCTGCAGCTCCCTTGCCGCTTACTATCTGAATTGATTGAAATTTAAAAGGGGCTATCGTTGGCAAGTTTTATGGGGTTCCTGATTTTTCTTCCCCTGATTTTTCTTTTATTTTCATGGGTGTCCTGGGTGTCCTCTAATTCCATTGTCGGGGCGCCGCTTCACTACGCCCATCAAACCGAGAATACTCGCGCCGAACGTAAGCAGCGCGGCTGGCAGGGGTACCGCTGAAATGATCACAGCCTCATGCAGCGGATTATCGGCACTTTGTTCGGACCCAAAAAAGAGGACCGCGTCGCCTTCATCGAGCAGTAGGACATCATAGACGTCGCGCTCGCTGCAACAGTCGCGACGCCCAAAAATTGAGAGCGCAAAGATATCAGTCGGCGCGTTGAAGTGGACTTCAAAGAACTGTGTAAACCCGAACAGCGAATGGTAGATACCGTGCCCTGCCTCGGGACTGGTCTCGTCTGGCGTACACCCACTCGCGTCGCAGCCACCGTCAGTAATGCCATTGATAGCGTTGGCCTCCAGGCTGCCGAAACCCAGACTGCTCGAGTTCGTGGTGGCGGTGCCCGCTAACGCGACATCGACCCCGTCGGCATCCAAAGCAACAACTTCAGCGATCTGCAGCACCCCCGAAGACGTTGTCGTCACGCGGATGGTCGAAACACCAGTAACTCTCGCTGCGTGGACCGACGAAAGTGCAAGCAACAATGCCGTTACAGTTAAGCGTAATGGTAGTTTTCTCATGAGTCTCTTGCTCCAGATCCTGAACGAAACCGATGCGGTTCCGGGAGGGACACTAGCAGTGCCTTTGGCGATCGCGGTAGTACGACAGTAGGGGCTAGGGAACTTTCTTCCACCTTTTCTACTTTCGTGCGATTACCATTGGGACAGCTATACCCTGAACACGCTCACCATGTCGGGGATGAACTGCTGTCGCTCAGCAACGGCACACGGACGATCCTTGATGCCGCGGCGTTTAGCCGATTAACCGTTGCGGGCTCGTCCGCGACGCTACAGCGCTCCAACAAAACCACCATCGACGGTGAGCACGGTTGCGTTCGTGTAGCGCGAAGCGTCTGAGGCGAGATAGAGCAACGCGCCGTCGAGATCGGCGGGAACACCAAACCGTTTTGCTGGAACTTTTTTACGCAAACGCTCGCCACCCTCAGTTTTTAGCCATTCTTGATTCATTTCCGTCTCGATATATCCGGGTGCGATGGCGTTCACTCGAACGCCGTTCTTGGCAAGATCAGTTGATAGATCTCGGCCCAAGTTGATCAATCCAGCTTTCGCGGCTGCGTAGGGAGCGACATGCCCAATACCGCGCAGGCCCAGCACGGACGCAATATTCACGATACTGCACTCTCGCTGATCCGCGAGACGACGTTTGATTATTTCTTGGGCGAGGACCCAGGCGCCGCGCAGGTTTGTTTCGTATACAGCGTCCCAATCGTCGTCGGTAAGATGCTGCGGGGATTTCACAATGGCGATACCGGCATTGTTGACCAACACATCGATCGGACCGTCAGACTCCAAGTTTTCGATACAGCTTCGGATCGCGTCCCGCGAACGAACGTCGAGTGCAACGATTTCGCAACTGCCACCAAACGCTTCGATGCCATCGGCAACTTCGCGCATTTTTTCGACGCCGCGCGACGCTAAGATCACGTGCGCACCAGCCTTGGCTAGGGTCGGCGCGAAATGTCGCCCCAATCCGCTAGACGCACCCGTCAACAGAACGCGCTTCCCTTCCAGACTAAATAACTGGCTGATAAATGTATTTTGTTCGCTCATTGCTATTGTTAGTCCAAATAGTTTTGTGGTGCCGGACGACGCCGGGGTAGGTGCGTTCTTGCCAATAAAAACGGCCCGCGTGCGGGCCGTCATCCTTCCTCGCTTTAGCCTAGGCGAGGCCGAGTTTCGGTCGCACCCATTTCGCCATTTTCTGTATAGCGTCGTCCGCTTCAGGAGCGAAGCCAGCCATAAACTGGAATACATGCTGCATTTCAGGATAGATGTCGACTTTAATGTCGACACCTTCGGCTTTGGCTTTTTTCTCAAATCGCGTGGAATCATCAAGCAAAGCTTCATAACCGCCAACTTGAATATACATGGGCGGCAAGCCTTTAAGAACCGCGTATAGCGGATTGGCTAGTGGATCCGTTGGCGAAGCGCCGCCTAGGAAAGTACTTGCCATCGTTTCGGCAATCTCTCGGGTAACGAGCACGTCGACTTCCGCGTTAGTTTCCATGGATTCACCCTTAAATTCCATATCGTAGTATGGCGACATCGGCATACATCCTGCTGGCACGGGTAATCCCTTGTCGCGCGCTGCGAGCAGCATCGTTGTGCATAATGCACCGCCAGCTGAATCGCCCGTGGTGGCGATATGTTCAGGCTTAATACCTTGTGCAAGTAACCACTCGTAGACGGCTACGGCGTCTTCAACTTGCGCTGGGTGCGTATGCTCCGGTGCCCGCCGGTAGTGAAGAATTAAAGCGCGGCAACCTGTCGTCTTGGCTAAGTGGCCAAACATTTTTCGGTGGGAATACATCGAGCCGGTCACATAACCACCACCATGCGTGCATATTAGTACGCGATCCATTGCGGCGCCTTTCGGGGCCGCCCACAAGCACGGGACGCCAGCGCAATCTTCCTCGATGTAATCGACACCACCAGGTTCTTTGGTGATATCACCCCAGGTATCGAATATCCTGCGGGTTTCCTCGAGCGACATTTCTGGATTCGCAGCCATTTTTTTCAGCCACAGAGCGTACAGTTCACAGATTGCGTCTGCTTCTTTACTCGCCATGTCGATTCTTCCCTCTTATTTCAATTTGTTCCCCGGCTCGAATAATGCGCCCGGTTAATTAACTCACTAATCCCGTTGAATTCTGCGCCTTATAACCATTCGCAATTCTAACGCGCACCGACATTCAGCGAAGACGGATCAAATTCTCCGCGCTTCACACTTTTCAAATTCGTCAGGGTCATTAGCTGAATTGTTGTGCAATGTTTACTTTGCACGTCGATAACGCTCGAACTGTCGATCATCGGCACCCCACTACCGCGATTGCTTTCGATATGCGTGTCAGGATGCGCCAACCCACCGATCAGATATTTCCACAGTACGTCGGCTTTATCGTAAACCTTACCAAAAATAGGGAACATGGTTTGCGCATCGATATAGAAATATCGTCTGCCAATGGGATGGTCGGAGCGCTTCGGCCGTCCTTCAAGGATGTACGATTTTCTGAGTTGCCAGGTAACATTCGGAAAGCAGCCGGAATGACCGTGAAAATCGACGAAGTTATAGTCTTGTTTACGCGCCTTTCTAGTCGACGGCTGAATATCTTCGCGAGTGTACATGGGCAACAACGTGTAGGTTGTTCCTTTGAACTCCCAATCCATGTCCATGATGCGTCCGCTATAACCGAGGAAATCTTCGATCGTGATATCGCTTCCGAGAAACGAGTCCGTTCTGGCCGTTGTAGCCACTCTTCTTACTCTGCGCAATAACGGCACGTACATCCAGCCTTGCTCGGCTTGCGTGTCATCGCTGTTATAAAAAATGAGTAATTTAGTTTTAGCCACATCACCAGGATCGAGTGCCTCAAGCGTAATCGCGTTGTAGACATCGTAAGGATTCTTCTCAAGCTCGGGTACGGGCGCTATCACATGGCGATGTTTAAAGCGCATTTGGCTTGCCACAAATTCCAACTCACGTTCGACTTTCTGGCTACGCATATCAATGTATTGCCAATACATCTCAGGAATTTCACCGGCATCGCCCGAATATCCGTAGCGCATATTCCAAGCAAGCTTTTCACCTGCCCGCGGATCGTCAGTGGTCGGCACCCCAGGAAACGGTCTACCGGCTACATAGTTCATCAACTCGCCCGGATTACTTCCTAAACTCGTTTGATTTCCGTACTGTTCAGTTGCGCCCACGTAAGCTTCGTACGGACGAAACGACAAGGGTTGTCCGACTGTTATCGTGAGCCAATCCTGAGAAATCAAAGCGGCCAAATCGGGATCCAGCACGTCGAGGAAACTGTCGACATTATCAGGGCCTATGACGGTCCCGATGGGCGGCGTGGTTTTGTCGATAGCACCGCGATCAATATCAAATTCATCTGCGCTCAGGCTAGCGGCTGCGCCAAACAGGATCGTTGCAAGCCAGCAAGAGAGTACTGTTTGACTTAGTCGAACATGAGCTTTAATTTTTTGAAAGTGATTCATGAAATTCCTAGCAGCTATTAATTTGGCAAAGCCATCGGGCACAACCATGGTTTTTTGATTTCCGAGCCTAAAGGCCAATTCGTCACACGAGGTGCAACGCGGCTTGCACTTCTGCAAGCTCATTTGGATCCCCAGTCGTTGGGTCCGGGTCTGCCTTGTGCGTCGCTGCGAGTCTAATCTAACGCTATCAAGAGAACAAATTGATTCTCAGACTTTGGTACCCGGAACATATTCCTCTGGAGCAATATGAACGATCGCCCAAGCCGCCATGCCTCGAATCGCCGGATTTTTGTCATTGAGGTATTTGCCCAAAGTATCCAGCATTTCTCGCTCTTGTCGCTGCCCAACTAACCAAATCGTCTGTAATGTAATGTCCGGGTTCTTTTGTGCCAGGCCCCACGCATAAACGTCCGTCGCATCCCAATCGATTCCGCCCCACGATTCCAATAAACGACCACCAGGATCAGCGCGTAGATTATTCTCGAACAATTCGACGGAGATAGCGTGCGCAACCTCGGGTTGCAGTCGACGAAGCGCGCTCGCCCCAACCTCTGCGTTCAGACTTGTGCCCGTTTTAATAATATTGGTTAGCTCCTTAATAGACTGAGCGTCTCCAAGTGCCGCGTGACTTGACAGGGCTGCGAGTGCGACGCGAGCATCACTAGATTTCTCTAGTTTCATTAAGCCTTCTAAGGCAGAAGGCGTATTCAAATGCGCTAGTGCTACCGCCACAACCTCACGATCGACGAGATCACCCGTGGTGATCAGGTCTAGAAGGCGCTGTTCGACCTCGCTGCCGAGTCCTCTTTGCGCGAGATAATAAAGTCCATACGCCTTTGTCGTCTGCCCTGATTCCGGTGAATCGAGAACTTTATTAATCACGCGTAACGCGTTCGGCGTGATCTTCATATGTGCTAAGGCTTGAATCGCATAGCGCTGCACTTCCGGTTTACTTTCTTGTATTACACCGAGCAGGAAATTCCCCATGTCGTCGCGCGGGTTCGTCGCCAGAGATTGTGCGAGGAACTGCGTAAAGGTTTCACTTTGAGAGGCTAATCGATAGATAAGATCGATGCCTGCGGGATGTTGGACACCGATCAAAGTATCAATCGCTGAGCGTTGGAAAACGATATCGTCCCCCATCGCGCGTGTTTCTAAAATAGCAAGCGCGCTTGCGTCACCAATGTCACTCAAGACCCCAGCGCCGAGGATTTGATCGTAAGGATTTTCAGATTCGACAAGGCTGCGTGCCGTGTCAATAGCTTGATTAACAATCCCTAAGGAGGAATTGGCTAAAGCGCTGTGTGCTGATCCCAACGCAGTAACCAGAGAAATTAATAGGTGTATACCTTTACAGCGTCTAATGATTTTCCGGAGATTTGGCGTAAATCGTGTTGCCATAGTGCGATCCTTTATCTGCAAATTCGGGATATCTTCGTGATATGTCAAGCGGCTCCAGCGTTCGACAGATTAGCACAGCGTTGGTTCGATTTAGTCTTGTTCTTAAGCACCGTTTCGCGTTCGACGCTATGTCGCTGCGTTTCTTGCTCAGAATCCTTCATAAAAAACGGGTCGCTAAGCGACCCGTTTAAATCATCTATCGATAGCCTCTTCGGCCTTTTGGCCCGAGGCTACGAATAACAGCTACCCTAGAACTGATACTTCAAGTTCAAGAACAGCTCGTCATTGTCGCGGAGTGCGCCAATGCCTTCACGAGCCACGCCGAACACCGAGTTCTGGTATGGGTAAGCACCGCCTGCTCCGGGAACACGACCACCATCGCCACCTCTACCGGCAATGAAGGAAGTAAACGGTCCCGAATCATGCGTGTAGTTGTTATCACCACCCATGATCGTGTGTAAGCCACCTTTAATCGACCAGTGGTTGTCGATTAACCATTCCAGGTTAAGGCCGGCAGTCCACGAGTTTGCTTGTTCTTCCCACACTAAGAAACCGACTGGTTTCAAGGTGTCGCGCATGTAGTTACCAATGAAGAAGAACGTCGAAATGAAGTTATGTTCATCAACGAAGTAGCCGGTGTTCTTATCGCCTTCGTGATCGAGGTACCAAGTGTCGAATAATTGCATCGACAAGAAGAACGTACGATCTTTGTTGAGCCAGGGAATAAACGTGGGGCGATCGATACCGATTGACCAGCGCATTACGTCGCTCTCGTCAACCCAAGTCGCTTTACGCGTGTTGTTCACGAGTTCATCCAAGGTAATGGAAGATTCGATCCGGAACACCATGCCGCTGTTCGGCTCGAAGTAATCAATTGCCATACCCGTTGTATGCGCTTGTTTGTAGTCAATATGTGTTTGACCACCTAGTAGTGCACCGCCGCGATAAAATAACTCGGCGTTGTTATTGGCAAGCGCCAGCTGCGCTTGTGCCGCGTTAGGCCCAGTGCCACCGGCAATCGCATTGATCGCGTCGGTTGGGCTCATCACCGTTATTGGAATCGCACCGACGGCGCCAGCAGTCGTCAACGATCCGCCCGTTGCCAGATTAGCTGCCAGGTCGAAGATTAGATTATCTGACGTGTAACGAGGATTAGTCCTTGATGCTAACCCTGGTACTGCGGTGCCGACTAGATCCGTGTTCCTTACGTTAACTGAGTGAAACGCGAACACAGGAACATCATTCCAACCAAAGTGATGCGTGAAAGCCATGCGCACTGCTTTGAAACGGAATTCCCACCGAGCTGCAGGCTCCGTATTTTTGATGTCCCAATCTGGGCGATCAGAGTACGACAACCCGACCGGCTGACCGAAACCCGACGGTAGCCGTTGGTCCTGAGGGCCGAATGCGCCACAGCGGGCATTGGGATTAGCGTTTAGCGCAGCGTTTACGCCAGCGACTCCACCACCGACAGCTGCAGCCAGGCTACTCGCGCCTGGTGTGTAACCCGCGCCAATACAGGGCTCGGTCGAGAAGTAGTGGTTAAATATCGCAAACGTGCTTTGCTGTTTAGAGAACGGGTGCGCCCAAGCTTGCGACGGATTCCCCAAACCGATGCCTTTGAATTCATCGAAGTTCCATACAAACTGGAACGCGTTATCCGTCGTTGGACCGAAGTTGCCGGCCTTATACTGAACCGACAACATCCACTGTGGGATTCGGATATCTTCAAACGAGTCGAAGAAGAAATGCTGACCGAAATCGACTGGGTTCAAAACGTCTTGGAGTCGGAAGAAATCCGTCTTGCCCCACACGATTTGTTGTTTACCTAGTCGGATCCAGGTGTCTCCGATGATGCCGTCTGCATACAATTCGCGGAACGGGTACAACTGACCGTTGGAATCCGTATTTTGCATCGCGACGTCTAGCGGATCGTTGTCAAGATTTTGGCAACGCGTGCAACGGAGCTCCTGTGGGCGAGTTGCCGCCACGAGCGGAAATCCAGAAGTGCCACCACCGAAGGCCTGGGTCGTGCTGAATGTATTACCACCCACACCTGTTCGGCCGAGGATCGTTTCGAAGTTGTCGTTCAACCACTGTGGATTTTCTAATCCGTGGGTGACTAATTTAGAGATACCACCCGTAGACAACGAGTTCTCACCAAACGAGCCGATACCAAGGCCCGGCGCAGTGTAGTCGAACCCACCAAATCCGATTGGATCGGTATTGTGGCTAAAACGCTGCGCGTCGTAAGACGTGTTGCTGCCGTTGTTACGATGCGTCGAGCCACTCAAGCCGTTGTAGTAAGCTGTATCGAATTCTGGACGGATAACCGTCGTAAAACTCAATTCGTCAAAAATTCCAACATCTTCGTATTGAAGGTTCGCTTCAATTTGCAAACGCTGGATCCATTGCGTTAGGAATGGCGAACCGCTACCAACGTTGCTTCGAGCTTCAGACGAGACGAAACCCTCGATTTCAATTTCGCCACCTAAAGCTTCAATGTTAATACGTGCTTGAACCGGCATCGCAATGACGAATGCGGTCAAAAACGTTCCGAGGGTCCATGACAAAGCGCGTTGTGTGCTTTTCATCTGGCAATCTCCCATTACTTTCCCCTAATAATTCCGGCTAAGAGCTAGCCGATTGCTGTGCAAGTGCACTGTCTTTCCCCACTGAATTTCCGCCACTAGCTTGGCTAGCAGCTTGTTCCAAGTGGGATTTCATAACGAAACTGGGTTTAAACACTTTGACCAAAAGCGGTAACAAGGTCACCGAACCAACCATGTTGCTGATCATTAATAACGACAACAACATCGACATTTCGCTGTTAAATCGTAACGACGAGCCGTAGATCCAATACGCGATTCCCGCGACCACGGTGACCGCCGTAAACAGTACCGCCGCGCCGGTGGTTGCTAGTGCCTCATGCACCGCTTCATCGATCGACCGAAAGCGAACTTCCTCGCGGATGCGGTCCAGCATGTAGATGGCGTAATCCACGCCGATACCGATACCGACTGCAGTAACCGGAAGCGTATTGATATTCAAACCAATACCGCGAAACCCCATGTACGCCCGGTTAATCAATACGGCCATCGCAAGAACGACGAAAACAAGAAACGCCGCAGTGACGGATCGATAGGTCACCATAACGGACAACATCACAACAACCATGATTAATATCGTCTGAATCATTTCAGATTGTTCAACTTCCTGATTACCCGCCGCCGTGGTGCCGATAATGCCGCCGGCAAATTGCGGCGTGACACCCTCGAGCGGGTGTGCCGCCAAGAATTCTTCGGCAGCCTCAATCGCGGCGTGGACCGTTACTCCCGTCGCGTCTTTGAAAAAGATTACAAAGTTCGCCACGCGGCCTTCTAAATCCATGTATTCCGTGATGACACCCGGAATCGCCGCGCCTGCCTCATACATGAATAAGGTATTGCCGATGTCACGTTGCGTCGTTGGTACCAAAGACCAGCGCGGATCGTCATAGTGGTACAAGCGATTAATCGAGCGAACCAGATCCGGGATGTCGCGCGTTCCGCCGTAATTCACGACGTCGGCCATGTGTCGTCCAAATTGCTGCATGACGTCTACGACTTCCGGCTCTTTCATCTTGTGCGCTTCCTGCGCTTCAAAATAGATACTCAGTTGGTTCGCGCCAGCAAATTTCTCGGCGATCCGAGCCGCCGCAATGTTGTACTGCGAGTCCTGAAACAATATTGGCGACCCGGGCTTATCCTCACCGATCGTTGCGTCCTTCGCATAGAACACGGATACCGCGATAATGAGCGCGGCAAAGCCGAAAACGGGGACGGATGCTTTTGGCGAGACGAGGAAACTCGCCCAAGCAGCCATAATTCGCGACGGCAGGTGCTTGTGATCGTGCGCATCATCCGTTACGTCGATCTTCGGAGCCGGCAGAACGGACAATATGAGTGGCACGAGTATGGCCACCGTCACCATATTACTCAGCGACCAGAAGCTGCAAAAAATGCCTAATTTCGCAATGATCGGAATCGACGACACAGCCAGCACCAGCAGTCCGGCAGCGTCAGTGAAAATCGCGATGGACGCTGGCACGAACAGTTCACCCATGCTGGTGCGCACGGCTGCGTCCCGCGTAGCGCCTTTCCTGAGCTCATCGTGGTAGCGCTCCATCATCTGCACGCAGTGACTCGCGGTTCGCGCGGAAATTAAAATTGGCACAACAAGAATGAGTGGATCGAGGTTGTAGCCTAGCCAACCCACTAATCCCAGTCCCCAGATTGCCGCTGTCCCGGTGCCGATTAACGGGATGATGACTCCAGCTAGCGACCCGAAATGGACGAACAATAAAATCGATACGATTAGCAACGTAACCGCGAAAATTACTTTCAGTTCATTTGCGTAGAAATAAATCCAGCCTTTGAGCATCGGCTCACCGGCGACATAGAGTTTTGTTTTCCCGTCCGCTTCAACTTCGGCTCTGAGATCCTGTAGTCGAGTAAAGATATCGTGGTAATCAAGACGTTCTTCGTCGAATCCCGCTAGGATTAACGCGGATGTCCCGTCAGCGGAAATGTACTTCCCGTAGACGATGTCGTTGTTAAAGGATTCCTCGCGGAGTTTCTTTAAGCCTTCGGCGTCGGTCGGTAAGGTCTCAGGCAACACGGATTCAGATTTGATCAATCCACCGGCTGTCGTTCGAATTCTGCGAATTTTTGGATGCGCAATACTTGCCACTTGGTAGTGGTTCACCCCACCTATTTTGTCGACCTCTTCGGTCAACATTTTGACTTTATTGAGGGTGTCTAAAGTGAATAGATCCTCGTTTGGATCGACAACTTCTAGAGACATTGCGACCACATTGGCGCCGCCGAATGTCTGCTTCATGCGGTTGTAATTTTTTATGTATTCATGCTTTGCAGGCAGCAGATCCGCGAACCGCGAATAGACTTCAATTTTCGGTAAGGCATAGGCCAGAACAATAGTGGGGACGACAATGAAAAAGAAGGTTATCGCTCGGTGATCCAACATCCAGTTGGCGATTCGTTGCCCGGTTCTTGATTCGACGTTCTCCGACAATTGACTACACTCCCACCAAA
>JAQCEL010000121.1 GCA_027618655.1 Pseudomonadota bacterium
TGATCTGTTCAAACATTTACTGCATTTGCCGGTCGCCTATTTCGCGACTCGCCGAGTGGGTGATGCGGTAGCTCGGGTACGCGAGCTCGAGACCATTAGAAGTTTTATAACCGGGTCGTCGATAACTTTACTCGTCGATCTTCTATTCACTGTGGTCTTTTTCGGCGTGCTTTATCTTTATAGTCCGGCGCTAACCGCGATAGTCGCCGCGACATTACCGGTTTATTTTCTCCTCGCGATTGGCATTACCCCGGTCTTGTGGGCGCGCTTACATGATAAATTCAATCGCGGTGCGGACAATCAAGCCTACCTCGTTGAAATAGTCACCGGCATCGAAACAGTCAAAGCGTCAGCGTTGGAGCCCTCCACCCAACGACGCTGGGAAGAGCGTTTAGCGGCCTATGTCGCGGCGAGTATTAAGGCAACCACCTTATCGAACATCGCGAACCAAGCGGCGTCGCTAATTAGCAAGCTCATGGTTTTAGGCATCTTGTGGCTTGGCGCACGGCTCGTGATGAACGGCGAGTTGTCAGTCGGGCAACTCGTCGCATTTAACATGATCGCTGCGCGTATCTCAGGTCCTATCCTACGCTTGGTTCAACTCTGGCAAGATTTCCAGCAAGCCGGAATTTCGGTTCAGCGTCTTGGCGACATCCTCAATGCACAAACAGAACCCGCGCACAGCGCTAGCCGCGGATCATTGCCAGATCTCAAAGGCCGAGTGACGTTCGATCACGTTAGTTTTCGCTACCAGGCGGCTGCTCGCGAAGTGCTGAAAGACGTCTGCTTGAACATTCAAGCCGGCGAAGTGATTGGCATCGTCGGACGTTCTGGATCGGGTAAAAGTACTTTAACGAAACTTGTTCAACGACTCTATGTGCCGGACTCTGGAAGAATCAAGGTTGACGGCGTCGATTTAGCGATGGTTGATACGGCGTGGTTACGGCGCAGTATCGGTGTTGTACTCCAAAAAAATGCTCTCTTTAATCGTAGCGTGAGGGAAAACATCGCAATATCAGATCCGGCAATGTCGATGCAACGAGTCGTGCATGCCGCAAAAATGGCGGGGGCACACGAATTTATTCTCGAGCTCGCCGAAGCTTACGACACGATGGTTGGAGAACACGGTTCAAACTTTTCTGGTGGCCAACGTCAACGCATTGCCATAGCAAGAGCATTGGTTACCGATCCGAAGATCTTGATATTCGATGAAGCAACGAGTGCGCTCGATTACGAATCCGAAGCAATCATCCAACAGAACATGCGTTACATCTGCAAGGGGCGAACGGTTTTTATCATAGCGCACCGTTTATCGAGCGTGCGCACCGCCGATCGGATTATTGTTATCGACGATGGTCGGATTGTGGAGGCCGGCTTACACAAAGAATTAGTCGAACGCGGCGGCTACTACGCCCGCTTACACCAGCACCAAGTTGCAACGGCGCCCGGCTAGCAGGATGAATTCTAAGGACGATTACTTGAAATTTCTCTCTGGCGCGATCGAATTGAAAAGGACGCTGCCGCTTGCGGCGAACCGCCTAATTGAATCTCCCTTGCTGGTGGTTCGTAGTTGAATAATGTTTTGATGTTTCTACACATAATTATCTACGCCTGTTTAATGCAGAGAACTTAGTCGAACGCGCATTGGATTTTCTCGACGAGGCCAGATAATTCGTCGAGCGTTTCCAAGCACGATTTCGCGTCTTCAACCGCTAACATAAATATAAATTTCTCGTAGCCGGCCGCGCAACGTTCAGCCAGATCTGCATAATTTTGTGGTGGATCCATCAAGGAGATCGTGAGTTCGCTAAAGTCGCGTTCGCGTTCAATACACGCGTTTTCTAAATCAGCGATCGCGTCGCCGTTGTAGCGGCCATCGAATACGATCCAGCCGTCGGCATAGTCTGCAACTCGGCCGGGAACCAAGGCGGAGTTTGATCCAATCCAAATGGGTGGGCCGCCATCGCGGATAGGTTTAGCGCTCGTGATGATAGGGTCGAAATCGAAGTGCTTACCGTGAAATTCGGGCTCCTCTTGAGCCCATATCGCGCGCATTGCCATGGTCGCCTCGCGCACGATAGACCACCGTTGCTTAAATGCCGAACCGTGATTCTCCATCGCTTCGGCGACAAATCCGCCGGCAACACCCAAGATCAAACGCCCGTCGGAGATCGCATCGAGTGAGCTGACACTCTTCGCCGTGGCAATGGGATCCCGATGAGTGAGTAAGCACACACTGATCCCGAGAGCGATGTCATTAGTAACCGCGGCGCACGCGCTTAAGGCGATAAACGGATCGAACAAGCCGCCGAGCGTGCGCATGCGTGCATCTTCGAGTGGTGCGGCGTGGCGACGGGTGATGGGCATGTGAGTATTTTCCGGAACGAATAGCGAGTCGAAACCGCGCGCCTCAACCGCCATGGCGATGTCCGTCAGCGAAACGTCGTGGTTGCGAAAAACCAAGCAAACCCCAGCCGATATCATGGCTGGCCGTCTACGTTAGTTTCCAACGCGGCAATGCGCGATGCGCGACATGATCGCTCGGCAAACGGGATTGGCCAGCGCCGAAATAATGTTCACGTAGGGTTGCCGTCTGGTAAGTCTCTGGTACTCGGCCGCGTCGCCGCAGCTCCGGCACAACGAGATCAACGAATTCTTCGAATCCGCTTGACTGTACCGCCGGTGCGATATTGAAGCCGTCGATGTCAGACTCTTCCATCCAGTGCTCCATTTGGTCGGCGATGGTGCTCGGTGAGCCGATGAACTTTGGCATGACGCTGCCGATCGAAATCTGTTCACCCATCGCTTCAACCGTCCATTTACGATTTGGATCGACGATTTCGAAATAAGATAACAAACCCTGAATCGCCTCCGTCTTTGTGTCACTGAGTAACATGTCGGAGGTAACGGTCGATAAATCGATGCCGACCCAACCGCTAAATAGCGCGAGCGCGCCCTCGGGGCTGGAATATTCCTTCATTTGCTCGAATTTATCGTTAGCTTGCTCATCGCTCGCTGCGACGATCGGGGTAATGCCCGGGAATATCTTGACGTGTTCTGATGCGCGCCCTTGCTTTTCGACCGCAGCGCGAACTTTTTTTGCACTATCACGACAATGATTCAGGTCCGCCATTAACGCAAACACGGCTTCGGCATGGCGCGCCGCGAACTCAACACCGCGTCCAGACTGACCTGCTTGGAAGAGGACTGGCGTGCGTTGCAACGATGGCTCGCACATGTGCGGACCTGGCACGTTAAACCAAGTGCCCTCGTGATTTATTTCGTGAACTTTTGCCGGATCATTGTGCACGTCATTGTCGATATCGCGCACCGCCGCGTCTTCTTCCCAAGAGTGTTCCCAAAGTTTGTAGACGACGTCTAGATATTCTTCGGCACGCTCGTAGCGTTCGTCGTGACTCATCTGCTCGCCGATCCCGAAGTTTGCGTTAGCGTCCGGCAGGTACGACGTCACGACATTCCAGGCGATGCGTCCCTTCGTCAGATGATCTAAAGTTGAAAAATTTTTTGCTGTTTGATAAGGCGCGAAATAGCTCGTCGAATAGGTACACGCAAATCCCAAAAATTTAGTCGCGTACGCCATCGCGGAGATCACCAAGCTTGGGTCGTTACTTGGAAACTGCACCGTATGGCGTACGGCTGCGTCGCGTGATCCCTTGTACACGTTATACGTTCCATGTACGTCGGCCAAGAACAGTGCGTCGAAGTTGCCGCGCTCTAGAGTTCGTGCAAGGTCGACCCAATAATTAACATCTTTGTAGCCAAGCGACGAGCTGTCGCGTGGATTTTTCCATTGACCCTTTGAGTGGTGGCAGATTGAGCACTGAGTAAAAGCGTTCAAGTGGATTTGTTTTTTCACGACGATCTCTCCAAGTGCAAGGGAATGTTCGGCGGACCAAGTAGCAAACCGCCGGGCGAATATTTTTCACGACAATGGGCACATTGCGACCGCGTGGCTCGGAAATTATATGCAGCCCGACGCCCCGCTGCCGAATAGCACAGCTTTGGGGGGCGACAATTATTTTGGCCATGGCATTTAAGACTACTGCAAACCTACAACGTATTGATAGTTAGATTTATACGGCTAACGAAAAACCAACGCAAACGCGGGTTCTGCGAAATTCGGACGCCGCTCGGCCGCCAAGGTCGATCGATCGCGTGCGATTCCGTCAATCTGCGCTACGCTTAATCTAAACAGGGTTCGAGGAAACCGATATGGCCAGCGTAGAAGAACGATTGTCCGCCGTCGAACAAGAAGTTCACGTCTTGCTTGCCAAGGACGCCTTGCGCAAAGTCTTGTCGCGTTATGCCGTCGGCGTTGACAGCAAACGGCCAGAAATATTGCGCGAGCTATTTCACCCTGAAGCCAGTTTGATCGTGCCGAACTGGAACATCGAAGAGCGTGGTCTCGACGCACTGATGAAGTTCTTCGAAAATTATTGGAGTCGTTTCGATAATCCACGCCGTTATTACGCAAATGAAGAGTTTACGGTTGCGGGTTCGCGCGCCGAGGCATTTATGTACTGGCACGTAACCCAGGAGCGTGACGGGGATTCCGTATTGGGGTGGGGATCCTACGAATGGGGGTTCCAATTAGTCGAGAACAATTGGTTAATCTCGAAGGAAGTCGTGCATATATTGGCGATGACCACATTGGTTGACGGTTGGGCAGGTAATAGCACCTTGAGCTCTCTTTAGAATCGTCTCTCGGCTAATTCGCTCGTCAGGCGGTGGAAGACAAGACAGTCAATTCAATCGCTCGAGCCAGCCGTCGCGACGTGATACCGTAGGTTCATCAAAAAACTAAGGTGTGGTGAAATTTGTGAAACTCCTCTTGGCAAGCCTATCGATCGTAATTTTCCTCGCCGCCTGCACTCAGCAGGAGACTAATCAAGTACAAGCCGATCTGCCCGTCGATAAAACCAGTGTTGCAGCTGGGACCGGGAATTCCGTGAGCATGAAAGGCGGCGCACTACCGCTCGCCGGCAGTGGCGCAGTTGAAGTGGGTAAGCCATTACCCAGCGCGTTGGTCTCGTCGCTCGATTTGCAGTCCGTTGAGATCGGAGAGTCGAAGGGCAAAATTCGCATCATTAGCGTCGTCCCGTCTTTGGATACACCAACGTGCGACGTTCAGACGCACGCATTATCCGAGGATCACGATGGGCTAGATCAACAAATCGAGCTTGTTTCCGTCAGTATGGATCTGCCCTTTGCTCAAGCACGATTTGCGAAAGAGGCAAAGATCGATAACGTCACGTTTCTGTCTGACTACAAGTATCGCCAGTTTGGTAACAACAATGGATTACTGATCGAACCGTTGGCCTTGTTAGCCCGCGCTGTGATCGTTACTGACGCGCAAAATATCGTGCGTTATCTACAAGTCGTGCCGGAAGTCACGGCCTTGCCGGATATGCCCGCTGCGATGCAGGCGGCGCGTAATTTGTTGTAACGAGCGACTGCAAATTCAGTCGAGAACCGTGGCATCGACGATAGCCCACATATATAGCGCAAGGTAAGAACGGTAGGGTGAGAATTTCGCGAGTAAATCTTCCGCATTAGCGGCTTGTTTTGCGTTGAGCAGGCCGCTGAACTGGCGCGCGACGGTGAGATCGCCACTCGGCCAAACGTCCGTGTCGCCAAAGTAAAACATCGACGCCATGTCTATCGTCCATTGACCGACACCGTGCAATTCTCTCAAGGTGCGAGCGCGTTCTTCTAAATTGAGACGGCGCAATCTCGCTGGGGCCAAACGACCGTCCTGATGCGCCTCGTTTATTGCCAATAGCGCCTTAGCTTTGTTGCCTGATGCACCGCAAGCACGCAGCGTGTCGACATTTTCAGCAACAAAAAAATGTGGAATACGCTGACCCGATTCCTGGGCCGCAAGCTGAATACGTGACCAAATGGTATGCGCGGCTTTAGTCGACAATTGTTGGCCGATAATCACCCGTGCGAGGAACTGTGCGATCCCTTGATGTTTTCGATTGCGTAGTTTCACAGGGCCGAGGCGCTTTATATGTTGTTGCAATTCGGGCGAAATATCTGCCGACAATTTAAGAAAATGTTTGTGGAGTTTCGGAGTCATAGAACAGTTACAGCGCATTCACTTAGAGAGAAATTGTTTATCGCGGTGTTAGGATATTTTTCGTGATTGCAAGCTAACGGGGAACACCTGCCGGTCGATCGCTAGATTTGTTATGACTCGTCGAATAGTTCGGGTTGCATTGCTTCAGTTTCTGCATCAATGAAGTTCGATAATCCAACGCCCACTAAGCGATATTTCGTCGAGCTAGGTAAGTCTACCTTATCGAGCAGCTGCAATGCGCATGCTGTGAGCTCCTCCACGCAGGACGGACGTTGGTTCGGCGTGAAACTTCGCGTGATCGATTGAAATTTACTCGTCTTTAATTTGAGCACCACGGTGCGCCCGATGCGATCCGATTTCGTCGCCGCGACCCAGGTGCGTTCAGCAGATGCCTGCGTTGCCTGCGACAGCTCGCCTAAGTTGAGGTCGTCGGCAAAGGTTTGCTCCGAGGAGATCGACTTAACCGGTCGATCAGGGCGCACTTCATTGTTGTCGATGCCGCGCGCAAGATGGTACAGCCGCGTGCCGAACTTGCCGAATCGAGACTGCAGTTCGAGTAATTCAAATGGCAGGAGGTCGCTGACGGTTGCGACGCCGATATTACTCAACGTCGACTGTGTGGCTTTGCCAACGCCGGGTAGTTTTTTGACGGGTAAATTTTTAAGAAATTGTTCAACTTGGTGAGGACGTACAACGAAAATTCCGTCCGGTTTACGCCAATCGGACGCGATTTTTGCAATGAATTTGTTCGGCGCGACTCCGGCGGAGGCAGTGAGCGACGTTCGTTCGCGGATTTGTGCGCGGATTGTTTCAGCGACTTCAGTTGCTGTCGCAAGTCCTGTCTTATTCTCACTTACGTCGAGATACGCTTCGTCGAGCGACAAGGGTTCTACTAAGTCTGTATGCGATTTGAAAATTTCTCGGATTTGTTTTGATACCGTACGATAGCGTGTGAAATCTGGCGGTACGAAAATCGCATCGGGGCACATTTTCTCGGCGCGCAAGGCCGGCATCGCGGAATGGATGCCGTAGCGCCGTGCTTCGTACGATGCTGCGCACACGACGGATCGCTGGCCGCGCCACGCAACAACCACGGGTTTGCCACGCAGTTCTGGCTGGTCCCTCTGCTCCACGGAAGCGTAGAACGCATCCATGTCGATATGTACTATTTTGCGCATCGTGTTTTGGTCACCAACGGATGCCGAGCGCGACGCTAGCCACACTTAAAATCGGGAGAATAACTGTTATCATCGGCCGGCAAATAAATCCGCGAGGGGTTCCCTATGGCTAGTGTTACAGGTTTAGGTTATGTGGGCTGCACGATTACAGATTATCAGCCCTGGCACCAGCTTTTACGTACGCTCTACGGTCTGCAACGGCGTGACGATTCTCCGGCGGGTGTCCATCAGTATCGGCTCGACGAACAACATCATCGCTTAGCGTTGAAAGAAGGCGCCGAAGATAAACTCGCCTACATCGGCTGGGAAGTTGGCACGCGCGAAGACTTGCGCATAATTGCGGCGCGCTTATCGGAAAACGACGTAAGAGTGGAAAGCGGCGAACGTGATTTGTGTGCCGAGCGCGCGGTCATGGAACTCATTGCGTTTGAAGGTCCAGATGGGGTTCGAACAGAAGTGTTTTTCGGACCGAAGCTGGACTCCATGCCGTTTTGCCCAGCGCACGGCATGTCGGGATACAAGACGGGCGATCTGGGACTCGGACACGTTGTTTTAGTCGCCGAAGATCCGGAAGAGACAGTGAAGTGGTATCGGGAAATGCTCGGCTTTAAGCTTTCCGATTACATATTTTGGGACGGCATTGAAGCGACGTTTCTACACTGCAACCCGCGTCATCACAGCGTGGCGTTTGTGAATGCCATGGGACCCTTCAAGGCTGGCGATCTCAACCACATCATGCTCGAGGCGCAATCGTTAGACGACATCGGTCGAGGCTACGACACCGCATTAGAAAACAAGGTGCCTCTGGCGATGACTTTGGGACGCCACAGCAATGATCAGACAACGTCGTTTTACGCAGTCACACCGTCTGGTTGGTGGATCGAATATGGCCACGGCGGACGCCTGATCGACGATGCAGTTTGGGAGCCGAAGATGTATAGCTCACCGAAACTTTGGGGGCACGCGCGACAACTGCCGTCTTAACGGACTAGCGCACGGTTTAGCGTGTTAGGCCGAGCGCCGACTGTAGACGACGGCTAGCTACTTCAAGCTCACGCTAAACGAAACTCGACCACTGCACCGCCAGTACCATACAGCGGACCATAGTGGTGTACCGTCGCATCGACAAAGTTTCCACCAACGCCGCCTAAAATAAACGCAAAATGTTTGAACCCCATCTCGACCCGCGCTTGCATTGCGTAGTCGGGGCAGGCTTTGGCGAGTGCTGCGAGATCCCCTTGTTCCATCATGGCCAGGATCCGCTTATTCCAATCGTCCTCTGTGACGTTCGCGATGTGGTCGGTCGCGATGTCGATGACTTGGCGAAAAAACGAACCTGACAATCCGCCAACCCCGACGATTGCCACTTTCCGCCCAAGTTGCTCTGCTTGTTCACGGACGACGCGACCGAGGTTTTCCGTGATCGCCCAATCGTGGTAGAGATTATTGGCGGTTACGACAGATTTAAATTTATGTTCGGGGTCGAGAAAATTCGATGCGACGATCGTCCCGGTATCCACGGGGAAAGAGTCGTAGTCGACACCTTTAGAGCGGATCCCATAACTGTCCGTCGCGGCGATTGCGGCTGCAGCAAGTTCCGTGTCGGTACGCATATTGAACGGTAATTCGCCGTACTCGTGCCAGTTTTCGTCGACGTGCAAACCGCTCGGGTTTGGACGCACTTGCCACAGTTGATCAAGCACGGCGATCCACTGCGTGGAATAGATTGCGATGACATCAGGTTGCGATGCGGCAAGCGCTCGGCCGGCCTTTTCCATCGCCTCGGCCATCGCACCCCATGGCGGGTTATCCCGTTGTACGTAGGGCAGCGGTGAGCCTGGAATGAGGAATGCAGAAACGACGCTCATAGGGGTTTCCTCAGGCCGCTTGCGCGAGGCCAGCCTTAATTAAATTCCATTCCATCACTGCGTTACCAGTCCCGATCACGGTTCCGTAACCGTGCAACTCACCCGCTAACTCCGGGTAATTCATGGCCGCGAACATCCAGGTAAACGCGCCAGATTTAACTTCGGCAAAAGCTTCGTCGATAAACTGGGGTAGCAATTGAAATACTTCTTGAATCTTTCCGGCACGCAATAATTCGATCATGCGCATGTCCCACAAATAGCCTGCGAAATTTTCTGGATGTTCCTGCGACATATCTTCCGGCGGTATCGGTTCTTTGCTGAAGTGGTAGTGGCACAAGGTGTTGGAGGCGAGCAGCACCGCGCGCCGACCCGTCGCTTCAATCGCTTTGCGGGTCGCTTTACCCAAGGTGTCCATTTCTTCTAGACCTTCTTCGGTCGACAGAAAGTAGGGCGAATTGTTGGCCGAAATGCCAACGATCGGGATGTCCCATTGCGGTCGGATCATATGCAAAGTTGTGATGGTGCCGTAGTCGACGCGAAAATTAGGATTGCGCATCATCTTAGACGTCAGGCCCATCTCGGCGGCCGCATCGCAGCACGCTTCAGCGAGTTCGACATCGACGTCAAGTTCGAACTTATAGCGAAAAATATTTGGAAAGATCGGATCGACGGATTTACCGCTTAAACGTTCTACACCAAGAAAGTGATGTCCTTGTTGTGTGATCCAATGCGGCGAATGCACTAGTAAAACATCAGGCTTCATGGCATCCAAATTCGCGCGCGCGCGCTCATAAGCCCAGCGCAGTTGCTCCCAGCCACCTTGCGAACGCGGTTCGTTTTGCGCCGGGTTTTCACCAAACACTAAATGCGGTGGATGTGGCGCGAGGAATCCAGCAATAATTTCACCTTTACTCATGACTAAGCTCCCTTCGAATTTAGCTTTTCAACGACTGCGTCGCCGATACGTCGCGTCTAGATTTAGGCACTAGATAAACTCTCGAACTAGTCTATTTAACCACGCGCCACGCGCATAACACAGAGCGGGTGAACCTTGCGTGTCGACGGTAAGAAATTTACGGTCCAGGGCAATAGGGCGCTCAAACCGAGTTTGGGTTGCCCTGCTAGCGCGCAGTTCTTTCACGAGCGCGTTTTCATTTAATTGCGAACGGGCGCACGGGTGAACCGGTTGCGCCTTTAAGCGGTAAGGTGCCGACGACGAACGCGAACTCGTAAACTTTCGCTTCGATCAACTGATCAAAATTAAGGTTCTCGATGATATAGATGCCGTTTTCAACGAGAAATTTTTGATGATTCGGTCCAAACAATTTCGGATCCGGACCCGGGATCGCTTCGACCCCCCAATTGTCTGTACCGACCAACACGACTTGCTGGTTCACAACCCAGTCACCAGCCGCATCAGATAGTCCGGGTGTACAACCGTTAAATTTGTCGTTATCGGTTTTCCAATAGCGACCCCAACCCGTGTGATAGAACAGTGCGTCACCGGGCTGTAATACGTCTTTAGCGAGTCCTTGGCGTGCCAGGGCCGCTAATAGATCGGCGACCGTCACTTCTTCCGAGCACTCCATGGTGCGTCCGCGCAAGGCCGCGATATCGATCAAGATACCGCGCGTGAAGATCGGCGAGACGTGTTCCACGCCGAGCTTAGTAAAACCACGACCAGTGCCAATCTCCGCATGCGTAAGGCCGTTGTAGTAGCGGATCTCATTGAGGTTGCCGCCGGGTCCGAGTTCCGTGCCCATATGGCTTAGCGCGTCGAATTGCGTGCCGTCTTGGCTTAAATGCCCGGATATATAGTCCTCGTTCCAAACCAACTTATTGTCACCGAGCGGTCCCCACGAAGGCGCACCAGGAACGGTAAGGGTGTATTTGCGCGCTTGTGGAGTGAGTGCAAACAAGGGCATGTCTTCCTCGAAGGTGCGACCCATGTCGTAAATCGTGCCGGTCGTAATGAGCGCAGCGGCAGCTAAGGTTTTCGTTGGGCTGAGTAGATTTAATGCACCGCGTTGATCGTTGGCACCCCACTTCGACGGCCACCATTTTGACGGCAGATAATTCTTCGACGGTGTAATCGATGCGCCAGATTGTGTCGCATCTTCGGCGCTAACGACGCAAGTTGATAGTGCAAGGACTAAAGCTAAGACAACGCGGATCATGTCGGCATCCTTATCATTTTAGAGAGTTAAACCGCAAACGCGCTTGTCACTCGGCTGCGAACAGCGTTAAACGGCGACTACGAGCCGAATACTCGTTTCAGATGCGCATCCGTCGGTGGGTCGGTAACGAGAGACACGCCCACCATCGCTGCGATCGAGAAGAACCCGCCTAAGGTTGCACACGCGAACGGATTGCTCGCCTGGTTGGCCAACCACACACCCGGCCCTTCGACTACGCTGCCTACAAACCACGCCGCATCGATGATGCCGGAATGCAAAACGCTAAACGCGACACCGCCAACAATAAAGCCAGTAATCGATCCCGCGCGGGTTGCGCCGCGCCATATGACGCCAAGAAACATCGGCGCTGCAGATGCTGCCATCATTCCGCCAATGCCGATCCAAACGATCAAGACGACATTCTTATCCTGCGTCGCCCAAGCGAGGCCAACCGCGCCGACTAACACGACAACGGTTGCAATTCGGCTGATTAATAGCGAGATACGATCGATATCTTGATCGCTACGCTGCGGCGTCCAACGCGGTGCCAGCGAGCGGCGATAAATGTCGTTGGCAAAAATTTGCGCCGTCGAAACAACCAATCCGTCCGCTGTGGACATGACTGCGGCAAGTACCCCAGCACCGATCAGTGCAGCGGCCCAGGCCGGTAATACTGCGATGAACAGTTCCGGGATGGCTTGGTTTGGATTCATGCCATCAGCAAATAAGGCGTCGCCTAATATCACTCGGGCAAGGATCCCGCCACAGGTGATGGCCGGCAATAAGATCCCGAAGATAAACGATAAGGTAATAAACTTTGTCTGATCTCGGTCGTTCTTCAAGGCCCATAATTTATTGCCAATGTGCGGTAATAAACCGAGTGGCAAATGCGCGCAAAAAATCGCGAACAAATCCCATTTTGAATTAAATAACGGATGGCTAGGATGAATGGTCGCGGTGAGATCCGGATCAATCGCGTGGAGTTGGCTGAGCATTCCGTCGAAACCCCCCTCGATTCCGAAGCCCGTTAAGAACATCCAAAGGACAAGCGCGGCGAGCGCTAGCATCAAAGCGCCTTGTACCCCATCGGTGAGGATGTCTGCATGCGCCCCCCCCATGACGACATAGAACATCAACACGAGCGCGGTGACGCAAAGCGCCGGGAACATGCCGAGTCCCAGCATGCTTGAGAACATCACGGCCCCGGCCAGTAGCTGACCCGCGAGATAAAACAACAACAGCATCGAAAATAAGGCGGCAAGAATTCGCAGGGCTTCGGAGTCGTATCGATCGCCGAGATATTCCGGCATCGAACGGCTGCCGAAACTTTCGCCGGCCCGGCGTATGCCATGGAGACACACGAGCACCCCAGTGTAGATTCCTAAGGGATAGACGAAGGCGTACCACAAGACCGACATGCCGGACTTGTAAGCTAAGGCTGGAAGACCCAAAAACGTAGCGCCGCTGGCTGCTGTCGCGGTCATTGCGAAGGCCAGAAATACCGGGCCATAGCCCCCGCGGGCAGTGGCGAAATCGTCGCCACTTTGCACCCGTTGCATGCCGATAAAACCGAACAGCACCATCAAGCCCATATACAAGGTCAAGAACGTCCAGCCCCAGAAGACTAGGGGTTCAAATCCAAACATGTGCTAAATCCCTCGGAAATTTATTGTTTGTTTTTACGCCGCAGCGCCTAATCGCATGAGCTGATATCTCCCCGCTTGTGCCTCGGGGTCGAAATCGCCGTAACAAACGCCGGCGTAGGGTAGCAACTCCGACCGGAGGGTGGAAGTCGTTAAACCCTTAGCATCCGCTAAGCAAGACAG
>JAQCEL010000122.1 GCA_027618655.1 Pseudomonadota bacterium
GTGATTCTATTCCCGCAGTTAATCGCCGGGCCGATTGTTCGCGCCAGCGAATTGATGCCGCAAATTAGGCGTTTGTTTTGTGGTAATCCGCGGCGTCTGCGGTTGTATTCTTATGGGCTTTGCCTATGCGTGCTTGGACTTAGCAAAAAGATTATTTTCGCCGATTCGCTCGCACCGATAGTCGACGACATCTTTGTTTCGGGTCCGGCAGACGCCGCCCAAGCGTGGCTCGGTGCTTGGCTTTTTACGTTTCAAATTTATTTCGATTTTCCTGGATATTCCGATATTGCGATCGGCCGCGCTTATTTGCTTGGCATTCGGTTGCCGAGAAATTTCCGCACGCCCTACCTGAGCCGATCCCCGCGCGAGTTTTGGCAACGCTGGCACATCACTTTGTCTACCTGGATCCGTGACTATCTTTACATCCCACTCGGTGGGGGCCGAGGGTCGCACGTACAGCAGCTACCGACCCTCCTGTTGGTGATGGGGGTGGCGGGACTCTGGCATGGTGCCGGCGCAAACTTCGTCGTGTGGGGTTTGTTATGGGGCGCTTATATTGGATTGCACCGAATCGCGATGGCTGTGATATCGCGCTCCGCGCGCGGGATGCGAATTATCAACACGCCGCTCGCGGTGTTAGTTCTCTGGAGTGGCCACTTGCTCGTCGTGGTTTTGCTATGGGTGTTTTTTCGCGCTTCGAGTTGGGCCACAGCAATCGATTACTTGCGCGTGATGTTCAGCGGGTTTCCTCATGCCCCGGCACGATTGCCCTGGACGTTCGGCGGTTGTTTGCTGTTGCTCGCCGTCCATTATCTTGAGTCGAATTTGGAACGCAGACGATGGCTGAATTACGCACGACGCTGGAATAACCCGCTGGTGTGGGGGCTGCTTGCCGGACTCGCCCTATGGCTGGCCGTGCTACCCAGTTATACCCACAATCCATTCATATACTTTCGGTTTTAGCGGTCGATGGCAGCAACTACGCGCATACGTGCAACCGCTCTTGGCCTTGTTGGTTTGGCGCTTTCGGTTGGCATAATGGAGGCAGGGCTGCGGATCATCGAATCTACCCCGGCGTGGCGCGTGCTCCCAATCGTCGAGCGCGAGCTAGGCTGGCCCGATCGAGACGCGTGTTATGCTTTGCGCCCAAACCATCAAATCATTAATGTTCGAGAGAACCGTGCTCGAGCGACAACGAATAGTTTTGGTATGCGTGACGGGGCTAGACACTTACATAAACCACCTAGTACTTACCGTGTTTTGCTAACCGGCGACTCATTTACAGAAGCGCTACAGGTCGAAGATGGACAAACATTCTCTCGCTTAGCAGAAAATAGCCTAAACGCAGCGCGTGGCGACCCTTCTTTCGAGATCTTCAACCTTGGGATGAGTGGGGCTGGGCCGGTTCAGCAATATGTCCGGGCGCAGGAAGCGGTAGGTCGATTCTCGCCTGATGCCTTGGTAATGCTCGTCAATATCAATCAATTGTCGACCAAAGAAATGTCTGACGATTCGATTAATCCGGCGTACGTGATCGACGGGAATGGCGAGCTAAAACTGGGCTACGGATTTCGTGCTCGCGCGAGCCAACGTTATCGCGACACGTGGTTCGGCAAAACATTTTTCATCTTGATGGATCATTCGCGGATCGCCCGTGCCATCTACTTGAGGATCGTTCAGCGAGGTCACACAATTGCGCCGAGTGTCAGTTTATCCAGTGATCCAGCAGTTCTAAATTGCCAACCGATCGCCACACGGCTAAATCAGATCATGGTGCGCTGGCACAGCGATGGACTGTTGTCAGTCCCTCGTTTGGCTACGCAACTGTTTGGCGATGTCGCGAACCTGTCGAAAGCGGCGCGAGTGAAAACAGTGATTGTTTTCTATGGGATCGGGGAGCGGAGCCGAAAGTGCGAGCAAGCGATGCGTATTCGCCAAGCCGTGGTCGCACAGTTAACTAATTGGCTGGCGCCCTACGAAATCGAATTTTGGGACGCCGATTCGGCGATTGCGCGATCTCGCCAAGGCTCATCGTTCGCGTTGTCATTACGTGGCTTCGGACGGCAACGGGGAGTTGGCCATCTAAATCTGACCGGTCATCAATATTACGCCGGATTGCTGGTCGAAATTGTTACAGACCTGCGTAAGAGCCAAGTCCCGAACACCGATCGACCATAGACCGAGCGCGGTGATTACGCGAGTGACTAGGTTCCCATTGCTTGGAATAGGAAATATAATGCAGTTCTATATAAACCATGTGATGTATACTGCACAAATAATGATGGTAGACGACAAGCTTTCGCGATCAGAATCGCAGGATTATTTGCGGGCCATTGGTGCGCGGGTGAAAACCTTACGCGCGCGACGCGGGATGTCGCGTCGGATCCTGGCCGAGGGTTCAGGGGTTTCCGAACGCTACCTTGCCCAACTCGAAAGTGGCACGGGAAATATTTCGATCCTACGTTTACGCGACGTTGCGAAAACAATGGACGTTGCGCTCGGAGACCTAGTCGCGACGCGGGCCGGTGCGTCACCAACGTATGATTATCTCCTGCAATACATTCGTGACGCGGACCCGATCGAGCTAACCGAGCTGCATGAACACATCGCCGAACGCCGCCGCGTACAGCCGCGTCTCATCGCTCTCATCGGTTTGCGAGGTGCAGGCAAGTCGACCCTAGGTGCAGCACTCGCCGAGCGTTTAGCGCTGCCGTTTACTGAATTAGCACAATCGATCGAGGCGCGCGCTGACATAGAACTAAACGAGATCTTCTCCCTCGGCGGCCAAAGTACTTATCGACGCCTAGAGCGAGAATGTTTGGATGAGATTATCGATCGTCGCGAGTGGGGCGTGCTGGCGGTTGGCGGGAGTCTCGTCTCCGAGCCCGGTAGTTATGAACGATTACTCGGCGCGTGCGTCACGATTTGGTTACGCGCAGCACCCGAAGACCATATGAACCGGGTTATCGCTCAAGGCGACAAACGACCCATGGCGAACAACCCCCGCGCCATGGGCGATCTCAAAAGAATTTTGTTAGAACGCGAGAGCTTGTGCGAACGCGCACATTATACAGTCGAGACCTCCGGGCGGCGCGTAATAGACACGCTCGACGAACTAGCCCGATTGCCTGGGGTCGCAAACATTGCACAGCAGCGAGAGAACCTAACGCATGAGTACGCTTAAAGAGCCCGTGATGTCCGCTGTTCGATCACCCGTCATCGATTTTCAAACAAGGCCGCAAGACTACCGACACTGGAAGCTGAGCTTTCATGGCAATGTGGCGACCCTGGCGCTCGACGTGAATGAATCTGCCGGGCTCGTGGCGGGTTACGAATTGAAACTAAACTCCTATGACCTTGGCGTAGATATAGAGTTATACGACGCGCTGCAACGATTACGCTTCGAACACCCGGAAGTGGGCGCGGTGATCGTGACGTCGGCGAAGCAACGCGTGTTTTGCGCGGGCGCGAACATCAAAATGCTTGGTCAATCGAGCCATGCCCATAAAGTTAATTTCTGCAAGTTCACGAATGAGACGCGCAACGCCATTGAGGACGCGAGCGCTTTTTCAGGTCAAACGTATCTCTGCGCAATTAACGGTCCGTGTGCGGGCGGTGGCTATGAGCTGGCACTGGCGTGCGACTACATCATGTTGATCGACGATGGCGCGACAACCGTATCGTTGCCCGAATTACCCTTGCTCGGTGTATTGCCTGGAACTGGCGGCTTGACACGTCTCGTCGACAAACGCTACGTGCGGCGCGATCACGCGGATGCTTTTGCAACTATCGAGGAAGGGATCCGTGGCGAACGCGCGTTGCAATGGAATCTAGTCGACGAACTCGTGCCGGCGTCGAAGTTCGCGAGCACTCAACTCGAGCGTGCTGAACAAGCCGCCAGTCGATCGGATCGCCCACGCTCGGAGCCCGGTGTGTTACTCGCGTCGCTCGAAAAGATAGTAACTGACGATGCGCTTCGGTATCGCTATGTCGACGTTAAGATCGACCGGAAGTTACGAGTCGCGACAATCACAATAAAAGGGCCAGAGAAACCGATAGACACCGATCTGGCATCCATTAAGCAATCAGCCGGGTCATTTTGGGCGCTGTTAATGGCGCGCGAATTGGATGATGTCATTCTGCATTTGCGTGCCAGTGAAAACGAAATCGGAACCTGGTTATTTAAGACACAGGGCGAGGTGAGTCAGATCGCCGATATTGATCACGCTTTAGTTACTTTCACCGACGACTGGTTTGTCCGCGAAATTCGCTTGTATTTGAAGCGTGTGTTGAAACGTCTAGATGTGACGTCACGCAGTTTAATTGCCGCGATCGAGCCAGGCAGTTGTTTTGTCGGTACATTGCTCGAGATCGCACTTGCCTGCGATCAGGTCTTTATGCTCGATGGCGAGTACGAAGGCGAGTCGTCACCGCCGGCCAGGATTGTGCTAACTGAGATGAATTTCGGACCTTACCCCATGGTAAACGGTATCACTCGTATCACGAGTCGCTTTCTGAACAATCCGGAAAAAATCAGCGCATTGCACACGCAGACCGGCAATTCGCTCGATGCGCAGGCTGCGGAGCACGCTGGTTTGGTGACGTTTACCCCGGACGATATCGATTGGGATGATGAAATTCGCCTGACTATTGAATCGCGCGCGAGCTTTTCGCCTGACGCATTAACAGGCATGGAGGCGAACTTGCGCTTTGGCGGGCCAGAAACAATGGAGTCGAAGATATTCTCGCGACTCAGCGCGTGGCAAAACTGGATATTTCAGCGACCCAATGCGGTAGGCGATAACGGAGCACTCGTGCTCTACGGTACGGGATCGCGACCCGACTACAACAAACAACGAGTTTGAACGTTTGAGGAATTGAAGATGGCAGCGAGTGCTGATTACAGTGAACTGATCCCAAACAACGTAAACCTTGCCTCCGATCGTCGCTTGCAACGCGCGCTCGAATCGTGGCATCCGAAATTTATGCAATGGTGGAAGGTGCGCGGCCCAGAATATTTTCAAGACAAAGACATTTATCTGCGTACCGCGATCAGCGTCGACAAAAAAGGTTGGGCGCATTTCGGGAGTTTAAAAATGCCCGACTATCGTTGGGGGATTTTCCTTGCCGAATCAGTGGCTGATAAAACCATCGGCTTTGGCGAACATCGAGGACAACCGGTGTGGCAAGATGTCCCTGGCGAGTACCGCGCACCCTTGCGCCGCCTGATAGTTACCCAAGGCGATACTGAGCCCGCATCCGTCGAGCAACAGCGCCTACTCGCGGCCACCGCGCCGTCTTTGATCGACATGCGAAATCTCTTTCAAGTGAACGTCGAAGAAGGCCGGCATTTGTGGGCGATGGTCTACTTGCTGATGGCCTATTTTGGCCGCGACGGACGCGAAGAAGCGGAACAATTGTTAATTCGTCAATCCGGCGATGTCGACAAACCGCGAATTCTCGGCGCTTTCAACGAGAAAACGCCGGATTGGCTCGCGTTCTTCATGTTCACTTTTTTCACTGATCGTGACGGCAAGTATCAATTGGGAACGTTGGCTGAAAGCGCTTTTGATCCTTTGGCGCGTTCCTGTCAGTTCATGTTGACTGAAGAAGCTCATCATATGTACGTCGGTGAAACTGGGATCAGCCGGGTCGTACAACGTGCTTGCGAAATTATGCTCGACAAGAAAACTGACGACGTGCGCAAACACGGCGGCGTTGATCTTGCGACCCTGCAGAAATACATCAACTTTCATTTCAGTGTTTCGGAAGACTTGTTCGGATCCGAGCGTTCGACGAATGCCGCTAACTACTACACCGCGGGATTGAAAGGGCGTTATCAAGAGTCACGCCTGACTGATGATCACGTGTTAGTGAACGAAGCGTATTCTGTTACCCGCGTTGAGTCCGGTAAACTTGTCAACGTGGAAGAATCAGCGCTTGGCGTTGTCAACGAGCGGCTGCGCGACGATTACATTGCGGATTGCCAACGTGGCGTGGATCGGTGGAACCGATTAATCGCCGAGCGCGGTATCGATTTTTCATTCACGTTACCGCATCGCGCATTCCATCGACAGATTGGCGAATTCGCTGACGTGTTTGCGACACCGCAAGGTCAACTTATCGATGAGGCCGAATGGAATAAGCGTAAGCACGATTGGTTGCCAAGTGAAGAAGATCAAGCTTACATCGGTTCACTGATGGTCCAAGTTACCACGCCCGGAGAGTTTGCGCCCTGGATTGCGCCGCCGCGGATCGGCATTAACGATCAAGCAATAGATTTCGCCTACGTAAGCATTTAGTCGAATTATTTAGTCGTAACAAAGGGTCACGATACACATGGGTAATATCACCGTAGTCGACCGAGACGGGGCGACACATAGTTTGGCGGCTGATCCCGGCCTGAATATCATGGAGATCCTGCGTGACGCTGGCTTGGCTATTGAGGCAATTTGTGGCGGGCAATGTATTTGTTCGACCTGCCACGTATACATCGAACCGAATTGGTGTGCGGCGTTGCCAGCGCGGCGCGATGCGGAACAAGTGTTAGTTGAAGATACCGGTCATTACCAGGAAAACTCTCGGTTAAGTTGTCAGATCGAATATACCGACGAACTCGATGGCTTGAGTTTAACGTTGGCGCCTGAGTATTAATCGGCCTGCGAATGAACTGAACTTTTCGGTCATTGCTGCCGCATCGAATCAACGCAGGTGAATTTCGCAACCGTGTATAGAAGTCGGTCCACGAAAGCTTCTGACTAACCAGCTAACTTAGAACGCGCTTCAAGCAGCGCGTTGATTGTCTCGGGTTCGTGTACGCGGCGATAGTCTAGAGCTGCCTCGCTGCCCATATACTTCGACAGCAATTTTGTTTCGGTTTCCATCAAATCGCACCACAGCAAACAATCAATCGCATTATTGAAATTCGGATCGATATTAAATCCTAGGATATGTCCGCCAAATTTTAGATATTGCCGTAACAATACTGGAACGCCTTTGTCGTCGGACTCAACCGTACTCAGAAGATCTGAAATGATGTTCAAATCCACGCTATCGAGATCGATGAGGTCGCTATGCATTTCGGATTTTTGGCGGAACGGACGTCGCGGTTTAACTTGGCTCGCGCGTCGCTGTTTAGCATTTTTCTGCCGCAGGAACTGCACCATGATGTCCTGGGAAATCGGGTGATACTCGTTACTGATGCTCAACGGTCCAAACAAAATTCGGTATTGCGGATACTGCAGTAAGTATCGGCCGATCCCTTTCCAAAGCATCATCAGTGCCGAATAGCTACGCTGGTATTCAGTGCGAATAAATGAACGGCCAAGTTCCAAAGCACTGCGCAAGTCGGACGTCAGTTCGGGTGAGAGTTTGAACAAAGAATCAACGTAGAGTCCCTTTATCCCAAACTTGTCTATGATCTTATCGGTGCGTCCGAGCCGGTACCCGCCCACGATATTCTGCTCTTTAGAATCCCAAATGAATAAGTGCGTGTAGTAGCTGTCGTAAAGATCGACGTCAGAAGACTTACCCGTTCCTTCGCCGACGGCGCGGAATGAGAGTTCACGCAAGCGGCCAATTTCTTGCAGTACTTTCGGTATCTGATCTGCCGTCGCGTAGTAAACTTCGAACGCGCCATTGGTCAAGAGCAATTGGTCACTCGGTAATATTGATATTTCTTTCTGGAAATCTTCGATCTCGCCGCCCGGTGCAATCTCTTGCGCCGGTCGCGCAGAGTTTGTTCGCGGGCCGAAACTAATGTTCTGGGCACCCTTCTCCTTCAGAAGGTAAGTCTTGGTGCGCAAATAACGCGTGATCTGGCCACGCTGCTCGAGAGATTCCAGTGTTTTCGAGGAGATCTCGCGACCCACGCGGACGTCGATCGTAGACCCTTGCTTGTTCAGCATCTCTCGAACGAGCAACGCGGTCCTAAAGCTCGGGTGCACTAGGCCACTAAGCTGAAAGGCGGCGCTGTTGTGTCCGCCGATGTACATCGGTACGACCGGGGCACCGGACTTTTTGGCAAATCGTGCCACGCCTTCGTCCCATTTTGGGTCCGTGACCCGCCAGTCGGTACGATTGAGACTTGAAACCTCACCGCCCGGAAAAATCATGAGTAACTTACCGTCGTCTAACCAATTACTTGCTTGGCGAGCGGTAGCGATGTTGCGCCGGATGGCCGCTTTTCCACCAAATGGGTCAATTTGAAAGAACAATGGCTGTAACTGCGTGAAACGGGCTAGAAAATGATTCGCCATCACACGGAAATCCGGCCGTATCCGTGCCAGCAGATCCATTACAATCAGGCCGTCGAGCATACCGTGTGGGTGATTTGACACGACAATGCAGGGCCCTGACGCAGGAACCAAATTCAGTTCGCCGGGGTCCACATTAACGTTAACACCGAGTCCGGCGATGACGTCTCGCGCTAAGGTGGCCGGGGCAAGATCCGCATCGAAGCCGTAGTAGAAATCGGCAAGTTTGCGTAAACCGAGCAGGCGGTCGATGGTGGCGCTGGCTGGGCCTCGCAGAAGACCTAATCGCTCCGGCAGATACGGCCCTACAGAGAAGTTTGCTCGTTGAAGTTTAGTCGCCATGTCTATCACCGATTCGCGAAGTGGTCGCGCTGGAGTCGCATTGAGGATAGTGAAACATTGTTACAATCTTACTATACGCCCCTTATAGGGTTGGTACATAAGTTGAAATATAACCGGCTTACGTTAACCACTACTGAACGGGCACCATGCCACCGAATTCATTCGGATTTACCAGGCCGCTTTTAGTGAAATCTCATTGGACCTTAAACGACATAGATTGGTCTGAAATCCAACCGGACGCAGTCGAGCCAGCGTTGTTGGAGGCAGTAAAGGCTGCCGCGTTAGTGGAAGCGAATAGTACCGATTACGTAAAGTATTTACACAACGTATTTGCTGCGGACGAATCCTTCAAAAAGGCCGCATCACATTGGGGTGTCGAAGAACGCCAACACGGAGACGCGCTCGGTAAATGGGCGCAATTAATTGATCCAACGTTCGATTACGAACAATGTCTGCGACATTTCAGAGCGGGCTACCAACTGCCGTTAGATGTACAAGCATCCGTGCGCGGATCCCCGGCCGGGGAACTTGTGGCCCGATGCGTCGTGGAATCTGGGACTTGTTCGTTTTATTCAGCGATTCGCGATCGAAGTACAGAACCTGTACTCAAACAAATTGCCGGGTATATCGCCCAGGATGAAGCACGGCACTATCAGTTGTTCAAGACACATTTAAAGCGCTATCTCAACATCAGGAAAATGACTGTGCTTGAACGGTGCAAAATCGCGTACGCGAGGATCGCTGAGACTGACGACGATGAACTAGCGTATGCGTACTTTAGCGCTAATGTCGCGTTTTCCGACTTGTCCAAGCGCTACGATCGACGGTCGTGCGCTGCCGCTTATGCGCACCGAACCACTCAGCTCTACGATTTCAAACATGTCCGCGCAGCTGCGCATATGATCTTAAACGCTGCGGACATTAATCCCTCCAGCCGGTTGTCGCGATTGGGTGTGTGGGTCGCATGGAAAGCGCTGCAGTGGCGCTTGGTTCGCTTACAATCTGCGGTCGCGGATTAGCGCGGATTAGGACAACCTAGGGCGGGGCCGCCTAAGCATCGCTTAGTGCGCTTTTCGAATCTTGGTAGTGGTGCCATCGAAATGGCAGGGCCAGTTGATCGACGAACCGTTCAGGCATCTTATCGCCAATCCCGATTCTCTCTATGTGACTGCCTTTTTTATAGAGAAACGTTCCGAGGATCAAATCCCAGATCATGAGGTTTTCCCCGTAATTGCGATCACCCTCGGTTCTTTCCGTCGAATGATGCCAGCGATGCAAGTTCGGCGTGTTGAACACATAGTTCAATGGCCCGCATTCCACGTCGACGTTGCAGTGAGTCAATATGCCGATATAGGCCGTGATCGCGCTGACCCAGACAATCGCATCCATAGAGATCCCGGACAACAAGAAAAATGGCACGCTCGCCGCGACACTAGCTAATGAATCGATAAAGTGAAAGCGCCCGGTATTGACCAACCAAAGTCGTTGTACGCTGTGATGTACTGCATGGCAGCGCCATAAAAGAGACCATTCGTGGGCCAAGCGATGGGCACCATACAGGCCGATTTCCGAGATGATGAGTCCGATCGCAACCTGGTAGGTGAGTGGCAATTGAGAAACCATCGAGTGGTTGTTGTTGCCGAATAATCCGAGCGCGATTAACTGAACGAGTAGCAGTTGCACTAGGCCTTTATTTAGCAAGGTATGGCTTAGATCAGCGCGGGTTTGACCGTCTGCAACACGCCAGGCAGATTTATAAGGCAAGCGGCGTTCGAGGAGTAACAGCCATGCGACGATCCAGGCATAGGAGAAGTTAAAAAAAAGGACTTCGCGATCGATCGAAAAACCGAACGCGAGAATGGCACAAGAGGAGATAAGCAGTCCCGGCCATGCGCCATAGCGAACGATACCTCGGCTTATACGTTTCACCGCTGAAGGCCAACAATTGACGTCGTCAACGGATCACCCCGTGCAGCTTATCAGGTGATCTAATTAGCGCTGCAGCGCCATTCGATCGCGGTTGATACGGCGTAGAGGTCGCTCGTTTTATCTCTTGCCTGTCCGCACAATACATCCGCATTAACATGCAATTTGCCGTCATTTTGCGCAATTCTAAACGTATAACGCGGGCTGCAGTTGCCGCCACATTGCGCGTACAAAGATTTGCCATCTTCGCCACGTCCTTGGGAGAACTCCATCAACCAGTCGTTCAGCTTTTCAATCGAAGCGAAGTCTCTCGCGCCGAAATGCAGCGGTTTGAGTTTCGTTTGATCTTCTAAAGTGAGGCACATCGCTTGTTGTTCGCTTTCCGCCACGAATACAGTAGGTTCTACTCGATAGACAACTTCAGAACGTAAGGCTCCGACGCACACAGCATGGCATTGTGGTTGCTCCCCGGATTCAGTAGCAGCAACCGCCTTCGTCAACAGACGTTTTGCGACAGCGCGAATCGATTCAGGATGCTCGGCGATGTTTTTCAGGAAGCCGACGGATCCGAGCTCGCTATCGAGTGGCTTGGCGTGGGGTTGTTGGCACCCGACAGAGGGTTTAGCCTCACCACCATTATCACCCTCATCATTGTCGATCGTATCGGCATGGACATTGGCAAAACCAAGTGTGATCAATAAGACGATAAGAAACCGAAATCGTGCGCAGTGAAGTAAGTTGTTAATTCGAGTGCTCCCAAGTTGGCGGCGGGTATATTAGTACGGTTCGGGAACTTAACCTAACCTGAACGACGGCGCCTTGCGGGTGTTGTCGCGGCCCCGACCGGTATCAGCGATCGGGAATGACACGTGGCCAGCGAAGGGGTAGATATTGGCGTCGATAATAGGCTTAAGGAAAACGCGCGTTATTCGCACGTCCCAGTAATAACTACATTTCCGGTGACCCCAAGAAAGGGTTTCTTCGGCCCGTCGGCGTAAGCACGGACCCATAGGTATTTGAGGTGATTGAACGGACCCTCAGCAAGCCATACGATTTTCAACGCTTCTTGATCGGTGCCTGAACTTAAAATCCGCCCGTCTTTCGCGTCGACGGTCGCGAATGGTCCGCCGGCAACTTCGCCAGATTTGCGGTCAACCGCAAAGTGCGATTCATGCATCACGAACGCTTTCGCGTAGTTCGTATCTTCGAGCACTCCACCTTCACCCAACTCCAGAACGCTGGTCGCATCACAGATATACATATTTTCATCAGCGAAACAGGGGTTGGCCAGTGCCAGGGCAGCTAATATCAACGGAATTCGATTCATCTAATGCTCCATTAAGCAAACTTTGCTTTATTCGCGAAAAAGATACCGTGAAACGCGTTCCGCGACCATAGGCACGTTGCACCGATTGACTCACGGTGGCGAGCGACTAACGCTTGCGAAAGGTAATTCTCTAGCACTGATCATTACGTGACCGATAGGTGGTTGCACGCTTGAGTAAAGGAATAGGCGCAGCGTATAGACCACCTCGTGGCGGCGGATCGGAGCCAAGAATTATTGCGTGCGCCACGCGATGCCATTAATTTATGTTTCGGATCCTGAGCTGCGCAACAAGTAGGCTGTAGCTAAGCCTTTGCCCTTTACTTCGATTTCACGACCAGGCTGGAAATTGTAATGGTCACCAAGCAAATCGTAAGTCGCTTGGGTTACTTGGATACAGCCAGTAACGCCGTGAGATTCCATGCGCGAAGCGAGGTTCACTGTCTCTCCCCATAGACGAATTGAAGATCGATCGCTCCTTCGTGCGCGATATTACGGAGGATGAGCGGGACGCGGCGCTCGTCGGATCAATTATTGCGCTAGGCGCACAATTCAAAATACGAGTCGTAGCCGAGGGCGTTGAAACCGCCGTCCAGGCCGCACATCTCGTGGCGCGCGGCTGCCACGTTCATCAGGGCTACTTTTTCGCACGGCCAATGCCGTTGGCTGATTTCGAAGCGCTTCTCGCGCGCGGGGCGCCGCTGGCGTGCGTCGCCCCGCGGGGTATCTTGGTGGCGGCTAACTGAACTCGGGATGTCGAATTGCACGCCAAATTGATGCCATTACGTTAGCGTCTTGCATCTCGCTTTAAACCACCTTCTCGCCCGTCAGACGATGTTCAAAGTCACAACTAAATCAATCGACGCGAATAAAAGATCAAATCTGCGTGCAATCGGCCACGCTTGCGTCAGCTCTCGTGCGCCTCGTCACGGTCGAATCGAAACTTCAGATCTACGTCTGATTATTCAGGTAAGTAGTTCGGATATTTTCCGAATGCCCCTTTTTAATTCGGGCCATCTCCCCGCGATTTGAAGTGGCAGACGGTAGATCGAATTATCGTGATTCTTGGTATCGCGAATAATTTGGCCGAGCCCGTCGTTCTCTCAACGTAACCAGATTCTTCAAATCGCAGCCCCCCAATCGCTGGTGCTGACTGGATTTCAGGAGAATTTCTGCCATACTTCTTATGTAATACATTAGATAAAATATTTAAATATATAAAATATATGAAATATATAA
>JAQCEL010000123.1 GCA_027618655.1 Pseudomonadota bacterium
ATTCTTGCTTAGCGGTCGTAGGAAGTTTACCGTGCAATTGACTTTACTGACGGTCACTCAGATCTAGCCATGCCCCCACAATCTCCAGTGGTCGTCCTTCACTATTGCGAATCACGCGCATTGAATCGATTACTTTGCGGAACGTCCCGGAATTATGCTTCACCCGGTACTAAAGCGTCTGGCTCGAGGTCGTTCCGTTCATCAAACGTGAAACTGCGTTATGAAATCCTTGCCGATCCTCGTCGTGAATGTTGCGTGCCCAAAATTCAGGATCGACAATCATGGCAGTGCGCTCGTGACCCGTGAGCCTAAAAAAATTCTTGCTGACGTAAGTGGGTCGAAGCTCGTCATTTTCACAAGTCAGGCTGTAAAGAATTGCCGGACTGAACTCTACCCAATACTCAAGTAACTGGTTCGTTTCATCCAGCTCCTTAACTTTACCATCTAGTTCGGCGTTTGCGTCTGCTAGCTCATTGCGCAGCCGACGTTCATTCGTGATCAAATGGTATAGATCGAGCGCGTCGGAGATTGCCCGTTTGATCTCGCCACTTTGCCACGGTTTGCGGATAAAACGGAATATATTGCCTTCATGCAGCGCCGCGATCGCGACGTCGATGTCCGCGTAGGCGGTGAGCATAATCGGCACCGTGTCAGGTGCTCGGTTGCGAATTTCCGTGAGTAAGGTGATCCCATCCATGTTAGGCATTGAGTAGTCAGCCACGACAGCCGCGAACGGACCATCGGAATCGATCACTTTCAGCGCCTCGGCGCCACTTTTTACAAAAACACAACTGTAACTATCTTTAAGGTGCCGTTCTAAGAGATCAATAATTTCGGATTGGTCGTCGACACACAGCACGCGTTCGTTCGAATATTTCAAATTAGCCCCCTTGGGCGAGGTGATTGTTGATTGCCTAATGTTAGGCACAATTCTACCCATAATCATCCCTTGAATTAATTACCCGCGGTGACTGTGTTTAATTTCGGTGACACATGTCCGCAGATAATGCGATTTGATCTAGCGGACTGCCGCGCTGAAAAATAACATCGGCAATGGTGCTAATTCCTTAATGCCTGACATCGTCGACTGAGGAAGTACCCGCGGAACGTCGGCGTGAACTGCGCGTGAGGAATGCTTCACACCTTTTGAACTACATCAACTGCTTAGTGGAATCTTTCCAATCGAAAGAACCAAGAAGGCTCGGTCGAAGTGTCGCTAGAGATTAGAACTACGAGATTGCCCGTTCACGGCGCGCCGGTGGTATTATCCGCGCGGTTATGGACCTATTCCTTAAGTTCTCAATTAATGCGGCGCGGCGCCTACCTAAGCTCCCGCCCGAGCATATTTGCAGTCAACTCCACGGCCATACATTTTTGATTGAAATCCATGTTCGTGGCGAGGTCGATCCAAAGACGGGTTGGGTCCTAGATTTCTCTGACATCGATGCGCCTGCGAAACAGATAAAGGATGCGCTGGACCATCGGTATCTGAATGATGTGCCGGGATTATCAAATCCAACGTCGGAGTCCCTTGCGGTTTGGATTTGGGAAAAAATGGGTCCTTGCGTCGCCGACTTACACAAGATCGTCGTGATGGAAGGTACTGATCGTGGATGTACGTATTTTGGCCCCAATCCCCGTTAAATGTGTTGCCCAGCCCGTGGTTAAGGAGATTCCGTGAAGCACAAACTAATACTTTCATCGATTAGCGCAGTCCTTGTCATCGGAGCGGTTTCGCCATACGCGATCGCAGACTGGTCAGGGCTCAAGGATTACTTCAAATCGGAAAGCTCCAAGGTGATTGATAGCGGAACGCTGTCCAAAGCGGCGGGCGCTGCGGGTTTGTCGCAAGATCAAATTGCCAACGGACTCAATGGCGAAGGGCGCTCAATCTGCTGTCCAGAACTTATGAAAACCTGATGGTTTTTTGAAAAACCTTGACGTCAAAATCCCGATGCCGAAGCACTTGTCGATGGTTGAGAAGGGACTGCGAGCGATCGGACAAGAGGCCAAAGCTGATCAATTTGTGGAAGGCATGAACCGCGCTGCGGAACGCGCCGTTCCCGAAGCCGCAGCCGTATTTGGAGACGCTATTAGTAAAATGTCGATCGAGGACGCGAAGGGCTTGCTCAATGGCGGAGACCAGGCGGCGACTGAGTATTTGAAACGCTCGAGTGGCGACTCATTGAAGACACGGATGCGGCCGATAGTCGATAGTGCCATTGGCGAGGTTGGCGTGACGAAAAAATATCAGGCGATGGTCGATAAGGCGGGTTTCGCGAGCAAGTTCGTCGATACCGAAAAACTCGACCTCGGAAATTATGTAACTGATAAGACGATGGACGGTGTTTTCTTGATGGTTGGTGCACAAGAGCGACTGATCCGTGAGAATCCTGCTGCGCGAACGACTGAGTTACTTAAAAAGGTTTTTACCGAGTAGCGCCGCTGAATTCGGCGATAAGCGATGGGGCTAGCTGAATTCTTCGACTAGTTCCGAGTTGTCATGTGATGGTGATACGAAATCTTGTGGCGTTAGCCAGCGTGCGTAGCGGAATAGGAGGAGCACCCAGCGGTGCTCATGTTATTCGCGATATAACTACGTTGGCATTGGATGCCAGCCAGCGTCCGCCCATAGGTGACCGCTGACTGCAGAGTTTCGAATCAAAAAGCAGATCGCGTCAGCGATTTCTTCCGGTCGAATTAGGCGCCCAATTTGGGTTGCTGGAATTACGTGGGTATTGATGTAATCCTCGCCGAGCGCGCGAACCATGGGTGTGTCAGTAAATCCTGGGTGTATCACCGCGCACCTGACACCGTAATACATCGCTTCTTTCATTAGGGTAGCAGCAGCACCCTCCAGCCCCACCTTACCCGTCGCGTACGAAATTTGTCCCTTATTTCCTTGCGACGAAACGGAACCAATAAAAACAATGACGCCTTGCATGCCCTCGTTTGGATCCCATTTCTTCAACCCGCGGGTAAATCGATCCTCAGCCATCTGCGCAACGAGTTCTAGTGCCCAATAAATAGGCGCGATTAAGTTCACTTCCAAGACGTGGCGAAAATTTTCGATCGGATAAATATTCGCTTTGCCTTTCTCTTTATTTAACCGAACAGCTAAGGCATCACGGGTTATACCCGCAGCTGGAACGCAAATATTAACCGCGCCATATTCGCGTCGCATCGTATCGAACACGCTCTTACGGAACATCTCGTCAGTTGTATCGCCCTGGAAAGCGCGTACACAATCATTCCCGGTTCCCGCATTCAATTCTTCAGCAACGTGACGTACCGTGTCCGCCATATCGACCAGCGCGATCGCACCGACGCCTTGGTTCTTGAGTTCCTGAGCTGCGGCGCGCCCGATACCACTCGCGGCACCCGTAATGACTGCGACTTTGCCTTTTATGTCCATAGTTTGTTGTTTCTAAATGCTTCAAGCGGGCGGCCATTATAGAACTATATTTGTGCGCTGCGATATTTGCGGTCCGACGATATCATTGGCGCTTTTGGAGGCCCCAGCCCCAAGCGCCGTGCGTGATTGAGGCAGACACTCGGTATTAGAATCCCGCCTCGCCCGGCTCGATGCTTGGGTGTTTATCACGCACAGACGTGAGCGTGTCGTGACAACGCTCAGCGACACATAAGCAGTTGAAAAAAACCGTCTATTCGTAGCGTAAAGCAAGCGCGGGTGAAGTGCGTGATGCGCGCCAGGCTGGGTAGATCGTGGCAGCAATACAAATAAGAAACGCGACGACGGCGATGGCGGCGATGTCTTCAACCCGAACATCTGCCGGTAGGTAGTCAATGTAATAGACGTCGGGTTTTATAAAACTAATGTTAAACGTCCTTTCGATGGCCGAGACCATTCGGTCAGCTTGAATCGCACCCCACGTCCCAATCGCGATTCCGAGTGCGACGCCGCTTAAGCCGATCAGCATTCCTTGAATGATGAAAATTAGCATTACCGCTGTCCGGCTCAAACCTAAAGTGCGTAGTACTGCGATGTCCCGGTCTTTTTCTTTAACAATCATGACCATCGAAGCAACGATATTAAACGCTGCCACGGCAACGATTATCGATAGGATGACGAACATGATCCGTTTCTGCGATTTAATGGCGTAAAAAAAATTACGGTGATACTGAGTCCAGTTAATCGCCGTATAGCCATTCGACAAACGCTTGGCGATGGCTGTCGCACCTGATGGCGCTAGATCCGCATCAGTGAATCGAATTCGAAAGCCGGAAACCGCGGTGTCTAGTTCGAACACATTGGCGGCCTCGCGTAAATCGAGTAGTGCAATTCCAGAATCAAAATCATGCATCCCCACGCTGAAGGTTCCGATCACTTTCAGTGCGACGTAGCGAGGTATTTCGACTCCGCTTTCCTCGCTCCAACGCGGGGCAACCAAGGTTACCGTGTCACCGACATCGGCGTCCAAGGCTTGTGCTAATGACTTCCCGAGCAAAATGCTCGAAGGACTCGTCGTCAATGTGTGTAGATTCTCAGCGCCAATCACGTCCACCAACGTGGTGACTGATGGTTCAAGTTGGGCATCGATTCCTTGCACACTAACGCCGCGAACGACCCCCCGGTGATTGAGCATCGCGCCGGCGCGAATAAATGGCGCAGCACCGGCAACGTTCGGGCTGCGCTTGATATCTTCGAGGACGGTTCGCCAATCGTCGATCGGGGAGCCTGGCGTAAACAGCATTGCGTGCGACGTCATGCCAAGGATATGGCGCGTCACTTCTTTTTCAAATCCGTTCATTACGGATGCAACTATTATCAGCACTGCGACGCCAAGTGCGACACCAAGCACCGAGGCAATGGAGACGAATGACGCGAAACGATTCTTGCGCTTCGTGCGGAGGTACCTAAGTGCGATGAACGCAGTAACGGGTCGTAACACGATGCTTAGTTTCGATTAGAGCCTGGATGGGTCGGTCGTTTGTTTGTTTGTTTGTTTGTTTGTTTGTGAGGTAGATGGCGCGCAACCTTACCCTAGCACGTGACCGACAAGCTAATCGAACCGAAATTGGGCTTGTCCCGTTGCCCGTCAAACTCTCGGCTTCGAAAAACCTGAGCGTAGGATAGTTTGTATCGATAAAAAACCAGGCTTCCGCCCACAATGAAATCACCAACAAAATTTTTCTTGTTGACATCGTGGTTGTCTGCGACTGTGTTGCCATCTAGAAAAATATCACGGCCGACGACTCGGCCAGTCACGGCAGCAAACACATAGGCACCGTAAGCGCGAGCATCGCGCATGCGGGGGTCGTCAACGGTAGTCGGCGCGTTGGAATTGCCTCCAGGGCGAATATACGATGTGCCGAAATCACCCGGCAAATTCCAACCGAACCGCGTCTCTGCGCCCGCGTGCGTGATGAGGTCGTAACCAAAGCCGCGTGCGTTCGTTGACGCGAAGGGTCGCCATTTACGTTCGTAAATGAGGTCTAGACCAGGCTCGTTTCTGAGTTGGTGACTCCATCCGCGAGTCTTGGCTATATCGCGTAAATCATGGACGAAGTTTTGTGTTTCTTCGCCCTGAGCTGCGGGTCCGATGACCCCGAACAACAGCTCGAATCGATCCATTCGATTCGCTGTTTTGCTCGTAAAGCCGAGCGCGCCATACAACCACCCGGCATACGGACGGTCGTCGGCAACGAGGCTCGACGATTGCGTATTGTTCGGCGTAAACATCTTTTGACCAACGGAAAATCCAACGTTGCGTAGTGTATTCGGCTCGTTTATCCACGGTAAATTCGCGACGATAGGTAGTAACCAATGAGGTACGCCTTCGGCATCAGCGTAGCGAGTGAGATCCGGAGATTCCCAACTCAGTTGTACACCGTTGGTGTACTGTTGATCCGTGTCACCGAACAGATCATTTTCGAAGAGAGTGGAGAACGTCGACGAATTTGCAGGCGATTTAACCGATTCGACTGCCAAGGCGGCAGTATCCAACGTAATCAAAGCGAGCCCGATCAGCACCGATTGGCCGTACCCAAGAAGGAATTTGATGCTTTCAGCGGGTTTCATAATGGTGCCTGTAGTCGACGTTAGTTTGAATAATTGCTTGGCCGCGATCTGCCGGTTGTAGGAAAAGCTTATCGTAATGACAAAGCAAGTATCCAGTCGGGAATCATTTTTTTGAACAGAGCGAATTCGTCCCGTAATCTCGCCTGGGAGTGTCAATGATGTCGACGAACAATGGAAGATACTGCATTGTCCAATATGAAATGAGTCTGAAGGTAGGGTGGCGTTTCTAATATGAAGTGAGTCTGAATTCGGCAACAGAACTGTTCATGATGGGGGATGAAAACCATCATGAAACTCGAAGACTTAACCACCATCGACGAGCTGACAGATTTCCTGTCCTTCCCGAATATTCGTAGCCGTTGATTTGCTTGACGAATTTCTCGATCAACGGCAGCCTGAGATCTCCAGCTTTTGTCAGCGTAGATGAGGATCCAGAATCGTCAAACCCATTATCAATGCGCTCTTGGCGTTCGCGTCTACGATGCTGCGGTCACGCGTTTCGTTGTAATTTGAAATCGTTGCGCTGCGACATCAAATTTCGGTGTATCAGCCATCAACGACACGGCTGAAAATAAACCGAGGTGATCGAATATTGTGGTCTTGGATTGCCCAGCGTTGGTCGGTTTGAAGGGGGGCAGTAGTAATAGTCCAACCCGCTACAGTGATTGCGGGGCCGCGAAAATGATTTCGGGATTATTGGACTAAGTTGAGCAACCATGGCAAGCCCGGTCAGCCGCCGGTTCCAAAAGAGCTCATCGACTTGATCCGAAAAATGTCCGCAGCGAATATCTGCTGGGGCTCGTCACGGATAGTCGGCTAACTACGTCAGCTCGGCATCGGCGTCGCTAAATCTACCGTCGAGAAGTACCGCGTGCGTCCTTGGACACCACCGTCGTCGATAGGGAAATCATTTCTAAACAATCACGCGAAGGACATAGTTTCAATCGACTTCCTAGTTGTGCCAACGGTAGGGTTCAAGATGTTGACCGTCTTGGTAATCCTTTCCCATCGCCGGCGCCAGGTTGTTCATTTCAAGATCACCGAACATCCAACGGCGCATTGGACTGGGCAACAGGTCCTTGAGGCGTTTCCTTATCCCTCGGCACCGAGGTACCTGATCCGGGATCGCGATAATATCTATGGGAGCCAATTCCGCAAACGTGTCAAAAGCATGGATCTCGAAGAGATCCTGACGGCTCCGCGGAGCCCTTGGCAGAATGCTTAGGTGGAACGAATGATCGGCAGCATCCGACGCGACTGCCTGGATCACGTCGTCGTATTGAACGAGCATCAATTGAAACGGATCCTGACAAGCGACTTCAGTTACTACCATCGGTGGCGAACGCATTTGTCGCTGGAGATGGATAGTCCGCGCTCTCGACCGGTGCAACAACAGGGATCAGGGATCGTTGTTCAGTTCGCCGAGCTCGGCGGATTGCATCACCATCATGAACGAGTAGCGGCTTGATTCCTTGCTATATGAGTTTTCGGGAACCACCTGGACCATCCCAACCGGAATGATCTGGTCGGTAGTGCTTATCCAGCACGTGGCGAACTATATCCTTGTCGATCTCGATGCCGAACGTATCAATAATTTGCCGCGCAATTCGGATGCAACCGAACTTGGGATTGCGGGCCTTCAGCTCAATGATGGCGGGTATCAATTCTGGGGACGGCCCCTTTGGGCCGGGCTTACGTCGATAGCCTATGGACGAAAAGAGCAGACGATATTTGCGATCAACCAGGGCCTTGTGGAATTTGAATAACGTTCCAGCCGTGAGAATCGCCGAAAGTTTTTAGGTCCGATTTGGCCTGATAAACAGGCTGGTCAGCCCGAGAACAAATCAGGCTAGCGTCTTTAAGTTCGGGGCACGCTGGCGGAAGCGTTTACTGATCACAACCTGATGCTTGAGCAACGAAGATTCCGCGACTATGCCGCGAACGCCACCCCGGCGCAGGAGTTTCGCGCAGGTGACGAGTAGATCGTGCATTCTGTAACGTGATCACCTTCGCCAATCTTCGCGAGACTGGCGGTTTACGCCAGCATTTACGAATTCGCCACCCAGTGCGTCCAGCGAAGGCTGGCATGTTCAGTGGGAGTTAGTCCCACCGGGGTAGAAGTCAGCGCCCCGTAGCTTGAGTCACATCTGCGGAGGAAACGAAGTGGATGAAGCTGGCTGACAAAGCCATCCTTGGGATGGTGAGCGAGTCGTCGGGCCGTAACGAAAGTGAACCCAGAGGTAGCCTCGTCAGAATTAAGAACCCGAAGGCTGAGTCCGTTGAGTGGGGGCGAAGGCAGTATGGTGTGTCGCAGACTGATTGATGAGACACACCACTTCGGCGGGGTGGTAGGGACAGCACGATGACAAGGGCATGCTAAGCAACTGGAGAAACCGTCCTCGTCCCATCGAGAAATTGGTGGAGCAAGGTAGATCGTATAACCGGTAGTACCGGGAAATCGACCGAAGGCGAGACGGTGGCGGCGAGGTCCGTAGTAGTGACGAAGCCGGGTAACGCCGGTGGAGCGAAGGGACCTTACTGCACATAATGTCTTGGTCAACATGTGAGGCAGGGTGAGTTGATAAAGTCACCGATTGATCTGCAGGATCTGAGACGAAGACTCTATGTCAAGGCGAAGGCTGAACCGTCTTGGCGCTTTTGGGGTTTGTATGTGCATGTGTGTAAGCGGGAGACGCTGCTCGAAGCCTATCGGCTAGCGAAGGCCAACAATGGTGCCCCGGGAATTGACGGGGTGACGTTCGAGGCCGTTGAGGTCGATGGGCTAGCAGGTTTTCTCGAGCAACTTCGTGAGGAGTTGATGCAGCACAGGTACCGGCCCTTGCGGCTGCGGTCAGTGGAGATACCGAAAACGGGCGGTGGTATGCGCCAGCTCTCGATCCCTGCTATCCGTGACCGGGTGGTTCAGGGTGCGCTCAAGCTCATCTTGGAACCGATCTTTGAGGCGGACTTTCAGCCGGGGTCGTTTGGCTACCGGCCGAAGCGCTCGGCGTCTGGTGCGATCCAGCGCGTCGCCGAAGCGATCTTGACCAACAAGACCGAAGTCATCGATCTAGATCTTCGCGCCTACTTCGACACGGTGAGACATCATTTGTTGTTGGAAAAAGTAGCGGAGCGGGTGGATGATGACGCGGTCATGGCGTTGCTTAGGTCGCTTCTGAAGGCATCGGGCAAGTGCGGTGTTCCTCAAGGCGGTGTGATCTCGCCGCTGCTCAGCAATCTATACCTCAACGAGGTAGACAGAATGCTGGAGCGGGCGAAAGAGGTCACCCGTCATAATGGATTTACCGTGCTTGAGTATGCCCGATTTGCCGATGATCTGGTGGTACTGGTGAGTGCTCATCCTAATCAGCGTTGGTTGCGCACGGCGGTGGAGAAGCGATTACGGCAAGAGTTCGCGAAGCTTGATGTAGAAGTGAATGAGGAGAAGAGTCGACGCGCAGATCTTAAGCGAGGTGAAAGCTTCGGCTTTCTCGGCTTTGAGTTCTGGCGCGTGCGCAGTCGTGCGGGTCGTTGGATGCCGTTATATCGGCCTCAGACGAAGAAGCGCACCGCGTTATTGCGCCAACTCAAGGTTGTGTTCCGACGCTTGCGTTCCCAGCCAATCGGCCGGGTGATCGAGATGGTCAATCCGATCCTGCGCGGTTGGGTCAATTACTTTGCTATGGGAAATGCCGGTCAATGCTTTTCATTTATTCGTAACTGGGTCGAGCAGAAGATCCGACGACACCTGGCCAAAGCTCGAATGCGCCGAGGCTTCGGTTGGAAGCGGTGGAGTAGGTCGTGGATGTATGAGGCGCTTGGTTTGTTTAATGACTACCGGGTGCGCCCACGATCGAAAGTAGCTCCAGCATGATAGGTCTCATAAACCTTGACATGAAGTGTGCAGGAACGCGTAGTGCGGGAAATCCGCACGCTGCGTGTGACGTGGCGGGAGCTGGAAACGGAGTTACGGACTTTCCTAGCCGGGCACGAAGGGGGAAACCCCGGACACAGACAAGGGACTTCCTATCGGACTACCGCGCCAGCTCTCGACCCTACCAGGTTGCTGCTCAATATGATCACCACGAGTCTCTATCTCGGTCTGCCGCAATTGTGGAGTGGCATGATGGCGTGGGCGGGCGTCAATATCGGCCGCTCGATCAATAACGCGAGCTCTCCGTTGGCTCGGGCCGGCGAAGACGCGGGACGACACGGCGGGGCGCTAGGTAAAGACGGCAGTGGGTCGCGGCCTTCGTCATTAAATGATGCACCGGTTAATCTTCGTCATACCGGCCATACGGATCAGTCCCGACATCTAGGTGTCCAGTGCGGTAATTATACTCGCCGATCAGATCCGCATCATGAAATCGGCGATCGTCGTCGGTTGCAGATATCGAGGTGCAGTTCGCGAGAAACGCGACGCCGCGATAGAGAAGTTGGAGCATTGATAAAAGTGCGCCAAAGATTGCAATAAGGATCCGTCCTATGACTCGCTTCAGGTCTTGTCCCTCCAGTGGAATAGTGGCCCAGCATGGTTCGGGATTGGTGGCCGGCATCTGTCGGAATTCGCAAACCACTGCACCGATAGTGTATTGTGCCAGCCGAGTTTCACACTGGCACTAAAAATGACGAGGATCCGAGTCCGTCATCGCATTGGAATTTAGCCAAGGATATCAAGGAGTACGAATATTCGGGAAGGACAACCAGCTAGCGGCTTCGCGGTGCTGCTGCCCTGCGCAGTCGATCGTTGATCGCTTCGCCTAAGCCAAAAGATGGTATGCGCATTACGGCGATCGTTTGCGTGCCGAGTGCGTCGAGCTCGCGCAGCGCCTGGTAGAGATTGGCTGCGGCTTCAGTCAAATCACCGGCCACGGATAAATTTCTAGCGCCGCTCGGCGCTCGCGCACCAAAACCCAGCAGTATTTCTCCGGGTCCTACCTGTTCTGCATTTAGGCGCACGCTTGCCCGCGGCGCATAGTGCGACTGCAGTTGACCAGGTGCGGTGATGGTGTTGTTTTCAGGCGCCGCGAGTGGCCCCACAATAGCCTCAATTGCTTCCCGCGCTATCGCACCAGGTCGCAGCAGCGTAGCAGCGCAGTTCGGCAGTATCGCCACAATGCTTGATTCGATCCCGGAACTGCAGCGGCCGCCATCGAGCACCAGTTCTATAGCATCTCCGAGCTCGGTTGCGACCTCGTTAGCGCTGGTCGGGCTCAACTGTCCGGAAGGGTTCGCCGAAGGCGCCGCGAGCGGGCAATTCATCAACGTCAACAGCGCCTGGGCAACCGGATGCGAGGGGACGCGTACTGCCAATGTGCCGAGCCCGGCACGCGCGAGTTCGCAAGTGTGGCTATGGGGCGCTGTGGGCAGTACGAGTGTCAGGGGGCCTGGCCAAAAAGCCGCTGCCAATGCCTCGCCGCGTTCATCCATCATTACCTCACAACGCGCCATCGCGATCGACGCGACATGCGCAATCAGAGGGTTGAAGTGAGGCCGGCCCTTGGCCGCGTATATCGCAGCCACGGCGCTCGGATTGCGCGCATCTGCAGCCAACCCGTATACGGTCTCAGTGGGTATGCCAACGAGTGCGCCACGCTGCAGCGCGGCGACAGCCAGACCAATGCCGCTAGCATCAGGGGTGATAACCGGGGAGTCGCTCATTTCGCGCCGGTGAACGGCAGAGGATTTAATAACCATCGCGTCGTCATCTCACAGTGATCTCATCTGAAATATGCGTTGTTGGGGGAGCGCTTCGCCGTCTGTCTCGGTGGTGTATCGCGCCAGCAGAGAAATACCTGGCTCTCGGGATAACGGCAATGGCGGCTTCTCGATAGGGCTATCCTGCGACGACTCACGGGATCCGACGGACGTGCCGTGTAGAAGTCCACGCGTAAGCGCCGACAGGCGGTGAAGGCGTGTGTTGCGGCTCTGACAGCAGTGCGCCAAATCACGGTTTTGCGAGGAAGCTCTAACCGCATGTTGATTCCACGGCTCGCCAATTGCAACCGTCAGAATCGCACGCGCCGATGAACAATGGCTCGCTTATCCAGTCGGGTCAATACGCGAACGCGACAAACTCTGTTGCTGGAGTTGGATTGCTGAGCTTCCCGGTCATTCTAGCAACCGGGATCTCGGTGTGGTTCCGTTTCTAGAACTTGGTGGCTTGATGCCTCACGCCACGTGTGTTCGGAAAGCGCAGTTTGATTTACCCGGACAATTTCGCGCCTTCGTCCGGCATCAGTTCCTCGAGGTTATCGATTTGGTCCGTCATCGTCTGCCCGATCATCGACAACTCGCGATGTAGCTCGGCGGCGGCACGCAATTTTTGCTCTAATTCGCGGCGAGCACGTTGAATCTCGGCCTTCTGATGAGTGATCTTATTTACGACCCGCTGCAGCCGCTCATAGCGTTCGCGTAATTTGTCTTCGATTGTCTTAATGCGTTCTTTGTCCCGTGCTCGTGCCTGTAGTAACTTTTCGCGAATCAATTGTTCTGCACGTTTCTGAACCCACGCAACGCGCTCCTGTACAAGCTGCTCCGCCCGGATGCGTTCCTGTGCATAGGCGGTCTCCACTTGTTTGCGAATGGTGTTTTCCAATTCCTTGAAAGCGCCACTGATCCAATCCTGCGCCACAGGCTCGGCGGTGCTCTGCAAGTCCACTCGCGGCGACTCAGCTACAGCTGGAGGGAGTTGGATGTGTCCGCGTTCGAGGTCAAAAAATCCACCATCGAGACTGATCGCCGTCGTCCCGCTCAGCGTTGTCTCATTCGGATCGGCGACGGACTGAGTTGCAATCCGTTCATTATCCGAGCGGATCTCTTCGACCAGCGTGGCGAGCCCCTTACCATACAAGGTATCGCTATAAAACTCAGGGTGGGCTGGCGCGATTTCCGTTTGATCGGTGCTTGACGGCGCGGTGGGCGCTCCATTGTCTCGCCCATGGGGCTGCTGGTCGCCTGCATTGATCCGCTTGATAGTGACG
>JAQCEL010000124.1 GCA_027618655.1 Pseudomonadota bacterium
TTTTGTTCTTTCATATCGATCACCATGCGCTCGATGATCAACCCAAACCTTAGCCCTCAGACTCATACCATGTTGGAATAGACTAACTCTCGCTCGCTGACTTAAGGTCATGATAGTCTGCGGGGTTACCCTTGATTGAACAAGACGAGCAGACTATTGAACACACACACTACCGCCACTGACGACACGCCGCGCGCGGCCATCGACCGAGTTAAAGCAGGACTCGCGCAAACTGGCTACATCTGTAGCGATAGCATCGCGACCGCCGTCTTTCTCGCGCAAAGCCTGGAGAAGCCCGTTCTCATCGAAGGTCCTCCTGGGGTTGGCAAGACGGAACTTGCAAAGGCCACTGCCGAGTCGCTTGGCAAGACCTTGATCAGAATGCAATGTTATGAGGGCTTGGACGAGTCGAAAGCCCTATACGAATGGAAATACGGTAAGCAGCTCCTGTACACGCAAGTCTTGAAAGAAAAACTTGGCGACCTCATGGAAGGCGCGATCGGGCTGCAAGCCTCAATGGATCGCTTGCATGAATTCGACGATACATTTTTCAACGTAGAGTTTCTCGAGCCCCGACCGTTGCTAAAAGCGCTGTGGGAAGAACACGGTGCCGTCTTGTTGATCGACGAAATCGACAAGTCAGATCAGGAGTTTGAAGCGTTTTTGCTGGAACTGCTTCAGGACTATCAAATATCGATCCCCGAGATCGGCACGGTTAAAGCAAAACACGTACCGGTCGTGTTTCTCACTTCGAATAATACGCGCGAAATTGGCGACGCTTTGAAACGCCGTTGCATCCATTTATATATCCCGTTTCCAGATACGCATCTCGAGCAAAAAATTGTTGAATCGCGAGTGCCCGAATTAGACGCAACCGTGAGGCGTCAAATCGTCAGTTTCGTCCAGGAATTACGTAACGTCGAATTGAAGAAGGTCCCAGCAGTCAGTGAGACGATCGATTGGGCGCGCACATTATTATTATTAAATGCTGACGAATTAGACACCGATCTGGTGCGCAGTACGTTAAATATTCTGCTCAAGTTTCAGGATGACATTGAAAATATCGACGGCGATATTGTCGCCATGACCCGCAAGGCGCTGGGCGCTCGATAAGCTGCGACAGGCAGTTAGTTCAAGCATAGATTTTTATGGCTGAATTAAACACCCAAGTGAATTTCAGTCGCTGCGCTCAGCGGCGCTGCCGTTGAAGCAGCAAGGTCTATGAATCAGCTCCTCACAAATTTCGTTCGTGCGCTGCGCGCCAGCGACGTTAGAGTGTCGACATCAGAGAGTATCGACGCCGCACAAACGATTGGCGCGATTGGATTTTCCGACCGCGAACTCCTTAAGGAATCGCTATCGCAAGTGCTCGCGAAATCGGCGGAGGAAAAACGCCGTTTTGCAGATTGTTTTGATCGATATTTTTTCGCCGAAGATATGCGCGGTGTTGATTCACTCAGTGCGGATGAAGTGCAAGCAAACTCCCCAGATGAGCCGTCTTTGCCCGGCGACACCGAGAACCCCGCAGGGCGAGCGAACGGCGAAGGACAAGGTGATGGTGAAGGCGGCGAGAACGCCGATCGGCTGAGTACCGCGAACCGCACGGATCTGCAAATCGCCGTTGCGAACGCGGCACGTCAAGCGGGTGTTTCCAACATCCGCTTGTTTACCCAACGCGGCATGTACATGCGAAGAATTCTTGAGATTGTCGGAATCGAAACCTTAGAGGAGCAGATCCGCGATGCCGAAGCAGACCTCGCTGCACAACTCAGCGAACGTCGTGCACAGTTAATCGAAGAAGTTCGCGCGCAGGTCGACCGCCAATTACTACTTTATACGGCGAATTCGTGGCCCGAATTGCGTGAGCAAATCTTACGTAAGACGCCGCTGTCTTCTGTTGAAGTTCGCGATTTCAAGTTTATGCAGGCCTTAGTTCACAAGTTGGCAAAACGCTTAGTCTCATTGCACTCGCGAAAGAAGAAGGTCGCGCGGCGTGGACAACTGGATGTACGCCAAACGATCCGGCGCAATATCGAATATGACGGATTGTTGTTCAACACGGTGTGGAAGCGCAAAAAAATTGATCGACCGAAAGTTATCGCAGTGTGTGATGTGTCCGGATCCGTGGCGACGGCGGCGCGCTTTCTCCTTATGTTCTTGTATAGCGTGACGGAGGTTATTCCGAAAGTTCGCGCTTTCGCATTTTCGAATCAGCTCGCCGAGATCACGGATTTATTTCAAAATGCGCCGGCCCAAGATGCGATTAGCGCGGCTCTACAGCTGCACGGTTGGGGATCGACGGATTACGGTCGGGCTTTCGAAGATCTCGAATCGATGGTGTTAGACGACGTTGATCATCGCACCACCGTTTTAATCCTCGGCGACGGCCGTTCGAACTACGGCGACCCCGGGGTCGCCCATTTACGCAAGATCCACGAGCGCGCCCGTCGGGTCATTTGGCTGAACCCCGAACCGATGGCATTTTGGAATTCTGGTGACTCAGAAATGCGGCGTTTTAGTAGCGCCTGCGACCGCGTTGACGTTTGCCGATCGATTCAAGATCTAGAGCGCTTAGTCAGTGAGATCATGCGTAGTGCTGTTTGAGTGTCCCGCTTGAACTAGCAGTGGAATATCCGGACGACTAAAAAGGCGTCACCTAATAATTACTCAACGATGCCAACGTAGAATGATCTCAGCGGCTTAGCAGTAGCCCCTGATTCAAACATGCGGCGACAGTGAATGGAATTTGAGTTTTTCGAAGACCTAACGACGATTCTCACCGCAGCGCTGGTTGTGGCGGTCGTTTTCTCGCGTATCCGCTTGCCCTCCATTATTGCGTACATGATCGCTGGGGTACTGATCGGGCCTTATGTACTCGGCTTGGTTGATGCTAAAAGCTTCGCTTTAGTGGCGGAGTTTGGCGTGGTTTTTTTGTTATTTTCGCTTGGCCTAGAATTCTCTCTGCCGCGGATGTTGAGCCTAAAAGGCCCCGTTTTTGGCCTCGGTGGCGCGCAAGTACTCGTAACCACTACCGTCTTCGCGTGTGTTGTGTACGGCTGGGGAACAACGATTGAGGCTGCGATCGTCATCGCTGGCGCGTTAGCGCTATCTTCCACTGCGATCGTAACGCGGGAACTTGCAGTATCTAAGCAACTCGATTCGCGCTACGCCCAATTGTCGGTCGCGGTGCTCTTGTTTCAAGACTTGATCGCGATCGTGTTTTTGATTTTGGTACCCGTCTTCGCCCGTGGCGAGGGCGGGAATATCGTCGGCGAATTGGGTTCGGCGCTGCTACGCGGCGTATTGTTGCTGACGCTATTGATGAGTATCGGCAAATGGCTTTTGCCGAGGATTTATCACGAGGTCTCGCGTGCTCGATCCGATGAGGTATTTTTGCTCACTACGCTAGTCATTGCGCTGGCGGCTGCGTGGTTAACGCACAGTGTCGGGCTTTCGATGGCGCTCGGCAGCTTTATTATCGGCATGATGCTCGGCGAAGGACCTTTCAGACACAAAATCGACGTCGAGATCCGACCGTTTAAAGACGTTCTGTTGGGCCTATTTTTCGTCACGATTGGCATGAACGTAGACCTAAGCGTGGTGACCGATCACTGGCTACGTATTGTGCTGTTCACTGCGGTTTTGGTTTTGATCAATATTTCAATTCTCGCCGTGTTGGCCCGCACGATGGGCGAGCGACATGGCGACGCGTTGAAAGTGGGCATCACCTTAGCGCAAGCGGGTGAGTTTGGTTTAGCGCTATTGGTGGTGGCAGAACTCAATGGCGTTGTACCGATTGATCAAGCATCGTTTATCATCGCCATCGCCGTATTGAGCATGCTCGTCAGTCCGCTATTGATCCGCCATGTGCACCGAATATCCGACTGGTTATTGAACTACTGGCCGGGCGCGAGCGTTCAATCGCCCGAAGTGCTAGCTGCCCCTTCACTGTTCATAGATAACCACGTCATTATCGGTGGTTTCGGTCGGGTCGGTCAGACTATTGCGGAGTTATTGGTAACGAACGATATTCCCTATATCGGTATTGATGGCGACGCAGAGGTGGTGCGTATCCAGCGACTCGACGGGAAAAACGTGATCTTCGGCGACTGTGCCAATTCAAGCATTCTCGCTCAATGCCACATCAGCTCTGCGCGTCTTGCGATTCTGACGTTCCGTTCTGCCGCTGCCGCCAAACTCACAGTGGAAGAGATCCGCTCAACCGGAACTGGGACACCGATTATTGTCCGCTGCTATGAAAACGTAGAATTTGACGAATTGATCGCCCTAGGTGCAGACCGAGTTATTCCCGAAATGTTAGAAGCGAGTTTAATCATCAGCGCGCAAGTACTTGCCTATTTAGGGCTCGAAGAAAATGAGATTAACCGCCAGATTAACGAATTACGTAAACCGAAGTAGGCGGAGATCGGGAACTGAAGAATCAAGCAAAAATTGTTGTATGGGGCAAAGGCACGCCGCGCACCTTGCGCGTGTATTGGGCCTTACATGAACTCCGGCTGGATTATCAAATAGAGCCGATCATCACTCGCACTGAGGCTATGGACCGCCCGGAATTTCTGGCCGTCAGCCCAGGCAAGAAAATTCCAGCGATCCAACATGATTCCTTAACATTAACCGAGAGTGGTGCGATTACACGTTTCCTGATGGAAATTTATAGCAAGGAGATCTGGACTGTTGAACAAAACGCGCAGATCAGTCGTTGGAGCTTCTTTGCACTGATGGAGATCGATGCGACGGCGCTCTATGTGATCCGGCGGCACGAAGGGTTGCCGACTATCTATGGCGAGGCGCCGGCGGCAATCGCGTCGTCTTATGCGTATGTCGATCGTCAGTTAGACGTTCTGAACGAACGACTCGTCGATGGTCGCAGCTACGTCATGGGCGAGAAATTCTCCGAAGCAGATATTCATCTCGGTTCGTGTCTCGTTTGGGCCCGGCTCCTTAAGATGCGCTTGCCGATCCACGTCGCTGCCTACCGCGAGCGCCTGGTTAAGCGCGACGCCTACCAGCAAGCGAGCGTTGCGAACGCAATGCCCGCATCGCTCTAAGAGCCTGTCGGTCCGCGTTGGGCCGTGAAGGAAAGGCACACTTAGTCGTTAGTCGCTGGATTCGCTGACAGCACCGACAGTCCGGTTATTGACAGGCTATTTCCGTTAGTTGACGTTGTAGACCCTGATCGCCTTAGGAAGAGCAATCGGTAGATTGGTAAAATTATTGTTTTCGGAGCATAGCGAACGCGACGAGGATCAGGAGATTGGGGTCGGCCACTGTGGTCGACCCCGAATTGCTTTAGCTCATATTTTTCGCGTACTCGTCGAGTAGCGGTAACACCACATCCGCGCCTTCCGATGGCAGCGGTAATATCCCACGGATCGCACCTTTGTCCGAGTGCGCTTTAACCTGATCCGCGTCGAATCCCATCGCGTAGAACATACCAATGTCGATCGTTTTAGGATCTCGACCAATCTTCTCGCAAGCCTTGGTTATTTCGGCCCAGCCCCCGTCGAAATCGTAGGCGCCTCCGATAGGCATCCAACCGTCGCAGAATTCGGCAATATGCGCAGCCGTCTTCGGACCCGCGGCCCCGCCCATCACGACCGGAAGTTGCTTTTGTACCGGTTTAGGCCACGCCCAGCTTTCTTCAAACTGGATATGCTTGCCAGAAAAGCTTGCAGCTTCTTTGGTCCACAGTTCGCGACACAACAAAATATGTTCGCGCAAAATTCCGCGGCGCTTCGTGTAGTCCAGGCCGTGGTTAGCCATTTCTTCGACGCACCAACCGTAACCAATGCCTAACTCGAAGCGACCATTGGAAATCATGTCGAGACTCGCGGCTTCTTTGGCTAACCAGATCGGGTCGCGCTGGGCAACCAAGGTGATCCCGGTGCCGAGGCGGATCTTCGTCGTCACCGCTGCACAAGCAGCCAACGCGACGAATTGGTCGTGGGAGCGCCAGTACATTTCCGGTAGCGGCGGCGCATTCTTCATGCCACCCCATGGCGTCTTGCGGCTGGTTGGAATGTGGCTGTGCTCGGGAAACCAAAGCGATTCGAAACCACGGGCTTCGACTTCCTTGGCTAGTTGTACAGGCTGTATGGATTTGTCGGTTGGGAAGATCATCACACCTAGGTCCACGGGCATACTCCTTCAGTAAGTTGAATTTGACTAATCAGGGTAGCCGCTTTCGTCCCAAGCCGAAAGACTTGGGGAGGGGGCCGTTTTACCGTCAGCGAGTCGACGTAAACGAAATATCGTCTGGTTTCTCAATTAAACATCCGACAGTGACTGTTGTCACAAACAAAGTTCGTCCCGCCCACTGGCGGTTGTGTGCCTTGCTAACACGTGTAGGATTGCATACCGCTTAGGGGCAGATTTTTCACAACGTAAAGAGGGAGAGAGGAATCATGAAGAAGATTTTAATTGCGGTTGTTGCAACCGGACTATTTGGACTGTTGCCACTTCACGCGAGTGCCGAAGATGCGACGAAGCTTGATCGCGTTGGCGAAGGTGCGGTTGACACCGTGACATCTCCAGGCCAGATCGTCGACGGAATTTCCAAAGACGTACAAGAACACGGCCCCGTTGTTGGTACGGTTACTGGTACGGTTAAAGGCACAGCGAAAGCAGCTGGCCAAGCAGTGACCGGTGCGGCCAAAATAGGTGTTGGCGCAGTCGAAACCATTTTGAGCCCAGTTACTGGCGACTAATTGCTGCCGCTAACGCTGAATATCCTAGCGTTAGCACTTCACATTGAAAGGCTGATCATGAGTGATCAGCCTTTTGCGTTTATGACGCTCGTAAAAGTCGGTGTGCCAGGTTATCAAGGTTCACGATTGCTTCAATCGACCCGTCTCTTAGCAGCGTTTACGCTTGTTCGGATATTTCACATCTAATTCCGCCCGCACCAATCCCTAAGCACGAGAAACCTTGTTAGGATGTGCCGGTGACAATACGTGGCTGGCAATTTTGGATCGATCGCGGTGGTACATTCACTGATATCGTCGCGCGTCGCCCCGACGGCTCGCTCATCACGCATAAACTTTTATCCGACAATAAACAACGCTACCCAGACGCGGCCATTGCTGGGATCCGCGCGCTTCTAGATCTTGACGGATCTGCGCCCATTCCGGCGCATCTCATCGACGTGGTGAAAATGGGCACGACAGTCGCAACGAACGCTTTGCTCGAACGAACTGGCGAACGCACGCTGTTGCTTACGACGCGGGGATTTCGTGATGCCTTGCGGATCGGATATCAAAACCGACCAGATTTGTTTGTAAGACATATCGTCTTACCAGATTTGTTATACGAACAGGTCGAAGAGATCGATGAACGAATTGCGGCCGACGGCGAGGTCTTGTGCGACTTAAATGTCGCGCAAACTGAATCGGCACTGCAAGCTGCATTCGACGCGGGTTTCCGCTCGGTTGCGATCGTCTTTATGCATGCTTATCGCTATCACAAACACGAGGCGATAGCTGCCTCCATTGCGACTCGGATCGGTTTCCCGCAGATTTCTGTGTCGCACGTCGTGAGTCCGTTAATGAAGTTTGTCAGTCGTGGAGATACCACGGTTGTCGATGCCTATCTAACCCCGATTTTACGGCGCTACGTTGATTCAGTTGCAGCGGAACTCGGCGGCGTTCGATTAATGTTCATGCAATCAAACGGTGGGTTAACTGAGGCGCAATTATTTCAAGGTAAAGACAGCATCTTATCCGGCCCTGCGGGCGGTATCGTTGGCGCAGTACAAACTAGCGAAAACATCGGTATCGATAAAATTATTGCTTTCGATATGGGCGGTACCTCGACGGATGTATCGCATTATGCCGGCACCTATGAGCGTGCATTCGACACGAAAATAGCCGGCGTTCGGGTGCGTGTGCCGATCCTCAGAATTAACACGGTTGCGGCAGGCGGCGGCTCGATTTTGCATTTCGACGGATTGCGCTCACGAGTCGGCCCCGATTCTGCAGGTGCGGATCCGGGACCTGCGTGTTATCGGCGCGGCGGTCCACTGACGGTCACTGATTGCAATGTCATGCTAGGGAAAATTGTGCCAGCTTATTTTCCCGCGAGCTTCGGCGCAAATTCCGACCAAACGCTAGACGCCGATCTTGTACGCGATAAATTTGACAAGCTGGCAGTAGAAGTTAATGCGGCAACAGGAACTGAGCAAACCCCTGAGCAAATCGCCGAAGGTTATTTGCAAATTGCGGTGCAGAACATGGCGAACGCAATCAAGGAAATTTCCGTGCAGCGTGGCTATGATGTGACGGCTTATACCTTAAATTGTTTCGGCGGGGCTGGCGGACAGCATGCCTGCTTAGTCGCTGACGCACTCGCAATGACACAAATTCTGCTCCACCCTTTTGCGGGTGTGCTGTCAGCTTACGGGATGGGTCTCGCAGACATTAGAGCGATCCGCGAGCGCGCGATTGAAGTCGTGTTAGAAAAATCTATTTTGCCAAACGTCGATGCCATTCTTGACGAGCTTGAGCAAGAGTCAGTTGAGGAATTACTTCAGCAAGGCGTGCCAACGAATTCTATTCGCTCTACCCGTCGTTACTACATTCGCTATCGTGGATCCGATACCGCGTTGATGATCGATTCGGACCCAAAGTCCGATGTTCGCCAGGCGTTCGAGTCGGCTTATCAGGCGCAATTCGGATTTACTATGCCGGGTACCGATCTCATTATCGAAGCCGGCGCGGTTGAATCCGTCGGCGGAGCCGATGTGATCGAGATCGAAGAAGCCAGCGCGGACGCTCCACCGGCTGAGTTACACCGACCACAAGCGCTAGAGCAGCGGGCGGTGTTCAGTGCCGGTTGCAGGCAGCTTTTTTCAGTTTATCTGCGCGAGGACTTATTTGCGGGTGATCATGTCAGTGGGCCAGCGATCGTTGTTGAGTCAACAGGGACAGTCGTGATTGAGCCAGGATGGGATTGTGATGTAACGAGCGATCGATCATTAATTTTAACGCGAGTCGTGCCGCTCACGCGTGAACGAAAACTTGGTACCGATGCCGATCCCATCCAACTCGAAGTGTTTAACAATTTATTTATGTCGATCGCCGAGCAAATGGGCGCGGCACTACAAAACACAGCGTATTCGGTCAACATAAAAGAACGTTTGGATTTCTCGTGTGCGATTTTTGATCGTTGCGGAGGCCTCATCGCCAACGCGCCGCATATACCAGTACACCTCGGATCGATGGGTGAAAGTGTTGCTCATATTATTGCGGTGCGTGGTGACTCTCAGAAATCCGGTGATGTCTATGTGTTGAACGATCCCTACCATGGCGGTACACATTTACCTGATATCACGGTTATTACACCCGTGTTCGCGGCGCGTGAAAATTCGGACTCTTCAGCGCAGCTATTATTCTACGTCGCGTCCCGAGGACATCATGCGGACATCGGCGGCATGACACCAGGTTCTATGCCGCCACATAGCCAATCGATTGAAGAAGAAGGCATATTAATCGACAATTTTTTGTTAGTTGATCAAGGGCGTTTGCGCGAATCAGAGCTGCTCTCGCTGCTCGGTCTTGGTCGATTCCCGTCGCGTAATCCCGAGCAGAATCTTGCCGACCTTAAAGCGCAAATTGCCGCGAACAATAAGGGCACTATTGAGCTCAAAAAAATGCTTGAGTTCTACGGTGTCGACGTGGTGTGCGCATATATGCAACACGTTCAAGATAACGCCGAAGAATCAGTGAGGCGCATGCTGGTGACGCTTCAGCCAGGACAGTTTCGATATGCAATGGACGACGGTAACGAGATTGCAGTGAGTGTCACGATTGACCGCGAGGTGCGTTCGGCGGTGATCGATTTTTCCGCAAGCTCCGCGCAAACCACAACAAATTTCAACGCACCCGTCGCCGTTTGCCGTGCTGCTGTGCTCTATGTTTTGCGCACGCTGATCGACGATGACATTCCGTTGAACGACGGTTGCTTGAAACCTATTCGGTTAATTGTGCCTGAAGGATCAATCCTTAATCCGCGCCCACCGGCCGCTGTGGTCGCCGGAAATGTTGAAACCTCGCAGTACATTACTGACTGTCTGTATGGCGTTTTTGGGGTCATGGCGGCGGCTCAAGGAACGATGAACAATTTAACGTTTGGCAATGAGACCTATCAGTACTACGAAACGATCTGCGGTGGATCAGGCGCTGGAGCGAATTTCAATGGGACGGACGCGGTGCAGACCCATATGACGAATTCTCGCTTAACGGATCCAGAAGTCCTCGAGTGGCGCTTTCCGATCCGTCTGGAAAAATTTGAGATCCGTCAGGGCAGCGGCGGCAAGGGATTATTTCACGGCGGCGACGGCGTTAGAAGAATCATTCGATTTCTCGAACCCATGAGTGTGTCAATTATTTCGGGTCATCGCCGGGTACCGCCTTACGGCATGGCAGGTGGCGAACCAGGGGCGGTAGGGCAGAATTGGATTGAACGCAGTAGTGGTGAGCGCGAGGTACTCGGCGCCACGGCAAGTCGTGATCTCGCTGCCGGTGACGCCATCGTGATCGAATCCCCTGGTGGGGGCGGTTATGGCAAGGTGGTTTAAATTCCCACTGCCAACTAAACCTAATGCGGGAGTTACGTGGCCCGTTGGCGAGTGCGACCGCCGAGCAATCCAAGCGAACCGATGGCACTGAGTAACAGGACTAAGGCACCTGGGATGGGTACGACAGCAGCAGAGCTTACCAGGATCGGGTCGATGACGATGAAGCGGTTAGATCCGATTCCTTGAACTAAGTTCGAGCCCAAAATCGTGCTTACTTGCCCAGCGTCGAAATCAACGTGAAGCGCGCTATCGACGTTTCCATTCATCACGTTATTGCCGGCTCCATGCGCGATGCCGAGCATCGTGTGGCCGATTTCGTGGGCGAGTAGCACATGACCCCAACTGGTATTCGCAGCCGCCGACGAACTGACTATCACGGTATTGCCCGGGGCATCTGCACAACCTACGAATCCCCCGACACCCCCGCAATAAGAAATCGCATCAACGAAAAATAGCTCTATCGTGTTGAGAGCTCCCGTGAATAATGCGTCTAAAGCGTTGAAATCGCCTTGGTTAATATCTAGGAGCTCGTCATCGACCACCAAGGTCGTGACTGGATTAAATCTCAGGTCGATCTGAAAGCCAAAATTTGTTGTGCCAAATATTAATGATTCAAGCTTGGCTTCTTGGGTCGTCACAAAGGCCGCCCAGGTTGGCGCCGCGACGAAACTAGTTAGAAGGCTGGCAACTACCAGTGCAGTCTTCAAGGTGGGACGCGCGCGCGCGACGGAGGTGGCCGTGGCCGACAACTTTGTCATTTCTATTCCTTCCCTGATTTATTAATTACTGCCTGAGCGGTCTGTATTGCCGACTCTTAGCGGCAGTCTATTCGAAATATGTAAACAATGGAGTCCCCGAGAGGGAATCGAGCCTGAAAAATGTGGAAGATGTCTCACAAGTGGTATAGCCACGAGACCGAGGCTGCGGCCTTGGACAGTGTGAGTCCGCCCCGGACGCACACCGAATTGGCCATATACTATTGCGACGGCGCCGTAACGCATGGTTAAGTCGCCACCCACCTATCAATCCGAAACACAGGAGCACATCGTATGAGTAAGGAACAAGCCGCGAAAGGCGCCGAAGTCATGGAGAAACTGTTTGGCAGGAAACCGGGAAAACTCCCATTCCCGGATCGATTTGGCGAATACACCTTGGAGCATTTGTTTGGCGACGTGTGGCAAGGTGAAGCGTTGGCGTTGCAAGAGCGCTCGCTCGTCACTTGTGCCGTGCTGACTGCTTTAGCTCGCGAACCTGAGCAAAAAGTGCATTTCACGGGCGCCAAAAATTTGGGTATCCCACGTGAGAAACTCGAGGAAATGATCACACACATTGCGCATTACGCTGGGTGGCCGGTGGCCGTCGGTGCGTTCCGCAGCCTGGACGCGGTGTGGCCAGTAGAGGAATAAGTTTCTACAGCCCAAGTTCCCGACACGGGTAATAAAACACCCGGAGCCGGCAATTTGTCACGATAAATAGCGGGAATAATTCCTTGTCAGTCCCGAATTGCGCCGGGTTGAGGCCGGCGCAGCGGCGAAATTTTCGATTCGAACAGCAAGAATGCCGCGCTGATACGATGATCCACCCCGGGTGGGCAGGGTGCGATCGAATTTCGCAAAATAGTTGACCTAGAACAGGGTCAGCATCTAACTAGGCGCTTGGACAACTCATTAGTCGGACCGGTATGGATACCGAAGCGCGCAACAGAGAAGCGGACAGCGGCTTGCTGTGCTTGAGCCTGCTCGCTCGATTACACAACTTACCGGCCGATCCAAAGCAGCTGCACCACGAATTCGGCAGTACTGATCGACTATTTGATACTCGCGAAATACTCCGTGCGGCGAAGTTCCTAGGCTTGAAGTCGCGCGCCATTGAGTGTGCCTGGCCGGACCTCGTTGCGATCCATTTTCCGTGCATCGCAAAGCTCGATCACTCTAGTTTTGTGCTTGTCGGCGGCATCACTGACGACGAAATCCTGATTAAGCATCCAAGCGTCGCGCAGCCAGCGACGCTTTCACGGACCGCGTTTGAATCGCGATGGACAGGCGAGATTATTCTCGCCACCCGACGAGCGACGTGGGTTGGCGCATTTCGTCAATTCGACTTTTCCTGGTTTATCCCGTTCATCGTTAAATATAAGAAATATTTAGGCGATGTCCTGCTCGCATCGTTCTTCTTACAGCTCTTTGCTTTGCTAACACCCCTGTTCTTTCAAGTGGTCGTTGATAAAGTATTGGTCCATCACGGGCTCACGACCTTGGATGTGCTGGCGGTCGGGTTGCTCGTGTTATCCCTATTCGAGGTGGTACTCGGTGGCTTGCATACCTACGTCTTCGCCCACACGAGCAATCGAATCGACGTGGCGCTCGGCACTGATCTGTTCAAACATTTACTGCATTTACCGGTCGCCTATTTCGCGACT
>JAQCEL010000125.1 GCA_027618655.1 Pseudomonadota bacterium
CGCTAAACCGCGTTTGTCGCGATAACCGGAAGTTTGCCCCAGGGTGCATTCGATCTCTGTCGGCTTGCATTTGTTCCCCGCGAGCTAGACTATAGCGACAACGGCCGTTGTGAGGTGGAAATGGTCGTGAATATCTCGTTCCTTCCAAATAAAATATTTTCGAAGTCGGTGAACCTGGGTTGATCAATTTATGAGTTCGTCAATGCCCGATAAGATCGGCAAGTACGAGATAATCAGAGAGGTCGGTCGCGGCAGTATGGGTGCTGTATACCAAGCCTACGATCCGTACATCGACCGTTCCGTTGCGGTGAAGGTCGCGCTGGCTGACGCCCTAAACGACAAGGCTTCGGGCGAACGATTTCGCAAAATGTTCTTCAATGAAGCGCATACGGCGGGCATGCTGCGCCATCCCAATATTCTCGATATTTTTGACGCTGGGGTTGATGATGACAAGTGCTACATCGTCATGGAATTGGTCGAAGAGGGTCGAACGTTGAAAGAATACTGTCGGGCGGAGAATTTGCTGCCTGTTAACCAAGCAGCGGAGATCGTATTCAGATGCGCACAAGCGCTCGATTACGCGCATAAGCAAGGGGTGATTCATCGCGACATTAAACCGACGAATATTTTGCTAACGAAAGATAATGACGTAAAACTTGCAGACTTCAGCATTGCACATATTGCGCGTACCGATTTGACCCAAACGATGCCAATGGGTTTCGTCGGATCACCACGTTACATGTCACCGGAGCAAGTACAAGAAGATACAATCACGAATCAAACAGACTTGTTTTCCCTCGGCATCGTGGCTTATGAGTTGTTCACTGGAAACCATCCGTTTGGTGGGGAGAGCTTTTCGAGCCTGATCCACAAGGTTATAAACGAACCGCCGTTTCCGATGAAGAATTTTCAGAGTTCGACACCGGAAGTCCTCCAAAAAGTTGTGTTCAAGGCGCTGGAAAAATCGCCGGAACGACGATATCGATCTGGCCTCGATTTTGCCTCCGAATTGAGCGCCTTATTTTCGCATTTAGATCGTCCGCAAACGGACATTTCGTTCCAAACCAAGTTTGATTATGTGCGCGAACTCGCTTTCTTTCGCGGATTTCCTGACTCCGAAATTTGGGAAATTATCCGCGCTAGCATTTGGCAGAAAGCCGATCTCGGCGAAATTATCGTCGCGGAAAGAGATGTTGACGATTCGTTTTTCATTATTACTTCAGGCCGTGTTCAAGTATCCAAAGGCGGTGAAATTTTGCAAGAACTCACCGAAGGAGACTGCTTTGGAGAAATGGGATACCTCAGTAAAACTCAACGCACCGCAACCATCACTGCGACCGTGTCGGTCTCGTTGATGAAGGTTAACTCCACCTTGATCGAGCAAGTCACGTCTGAGTGCCAGCTAAGATTTTATAAAGTATTTTTGCGTGTGCTGATCGACCGCTTACGCAACACCACGGAAATGGTGGTACAAGGCCGCGTTAAGCGCAAATAACCGCTTCGTCATGACGTCAATCACGGCCAACAGTGGCTGGTTCGCATTGCGTTCGTTCACTCCAGTTGTAGCCGTGTAGCGTCAATACATCAGGCCGATTTAAAGTTCAGAAAGAATGGAGCTCAGTGCGAATTTTGGTTCGCTCGCGCATCCCGCATGCTCAATGTCCTCGGTTACGCGTTATCGGATGACTCGTCGATAGCATAGTTTTTAAGGAAATTGGCAGATGAGTTTAGCCCTATGTCAGATCTTATTTTCAGGACGCATCGCCGACATGTCCTAAACCCCAGTCCCGATTGCTTGCCAGTTACTCGATTCCCGCGTTAATCGGTGGGAGTTAGCGGCCGCAATGTCGCGGCGGCGAGCTTCTACTGAGCAGGTTAAGTTTATCTAGGTAATGACGTTAACAACTAGCCATCTACGTAATGTTCCGTCTATAAACGGCTAGGCGATGTAAAGTTTTTCAATTACTATGGATTAGACAGTCAGCGCAATTAAATGCCTGACCGCAAAGCAATTTAATCCCCAAGTAACACCCAGACTGTCAACCTTAGCGATTTAAATAATGAGCGACGTGCGCCCTAAAAGCCTAGGAAAATATCAGGTGGTCGAAGAAATCGATCGTGGCAGTATGGGCACAGTTTACCTCGGGCACGATCCCTATATCGACCGTCCAGTTGCGATCAAGGTCGCTCACGCCGAACAACTGAGTGACGAAGAGTCCGGTGATCGCTATCGAAAAATGTTCTTCAACGAAGCCCATACTGCTGGGCGTCTTACGCATCCTAATATCATTGGAATCTACGATGCGGGTGTTGACCAGGACGCCTGCTACATCGTCATGGAATACATCAAGGGCGGCAAAACCTTGAAGCCCTACACGAAATCAGATTTACTTCTGCCGATTGAGAAGGTCGTCGAAATCGTATTCAAATGTGCTAAGGCCCTCGATTACGCACACAAACAAGGGGTAATTCATCGCGATATAAAACCAACGAATATTCTCGTCACCGAAGACATGGACGTGAAGATCGGTGACTTCAGCATTGCGCACATCACAAAGATGGACTCGACCGCGACGATGCCGTTGGGCCTGGTCGGATCACCTCGTTATATGTCGCCGGAACAAGTCAACGAGGATTTCATTACCAATCAAACGGATTTGTTTTCACTTGGCATCGTCATGTATGAGTTGCTAACTGGGAAACATCCGTTTGCCGCAGACAACTTTTCACGCCTGGTGCAAAAAATTCTGCATGAAGAACCACCTGAAATATCCGATTTTCGTAGTGATCTTGGCGATGACCTTGCGCGTATCGTGAAAAAGGCGATGGCTAAAGTGCGTGAAGAGCGCTATCAAATGGGTTTGGATTTGGCGTCCGATCTCAGCCGCGCGTTCGATTCGCTGCTTCTTCGTCCCGAAGAAAATATTACTGAACAGGAGCAATTTGCGGCAGTTAAGCAACTCGATTTTTTCGAAGGTTTCCCAGACGCAGAGGTTTGGGAAATTGTTCGCGCGGGGAAGTGGCAGGATTATCAAGATGGAAACGAGATCATCGTCGAAGGAGACTTGGACGATTCGTTTTACATTATTGTCCACGGTAAGGTGTCTGTGCGTAAGGCTGGCAAGGATCTTCGGATTTTGCTCGACGGAGACTGTTTTGGCGAAATGGGATATCTGGCTAAAACGAAGCGAACGGCAACCATAGTTGCTCGCGGCGACACATCGATTCTGAAGGTAAATTCGACCGTCATTAGCCAAGTCTCATTAAATTGCCAAGTGCGCTTCTTGAAAGTATTTTTGCGCACGCTCATCCAACGACTTTCCATTACCACTGAGAAGGTATCTCAAGAAAGTTAGATCACCACCTGCACGACGAACCTATGTATGGGACCAATGTCAGCCCGCATAAAAATTCTGTTCTCATTTGTCATTTGTGCACTGCTTGAAGCGCCGAGCGCCGCACCAGCGCTAATGTTGGAACACCTCAAACTTCCGACTGGATTCTCAGCCTCCGTTTTCGCGAGTGACATCCCGAACGCGCGACAAATGGCCAAAGGGGATCGCGGTGTGCTATTCGTCGGCTCGCGCAGCGCGGGGAATGTCTATGCGGTTCTCGATGCCGACGAGGATCACCACGCAGATCGGGTTGTCGTAATTGCGCGAAACTTGTATATGCCGAGTGGCGTTGCCTACCGCAACGGCACACTCTATGTAGCGGAAGTTAATCGAATTGTCGCCTTCGACGATATCGAGCGTAACCTCGAAGCGCCACCCGAGCCGCGTGTTGTCTATGATCGGCTTCCGGACGACAGCCATCATGGTTGGAAATTTATAGATTTTGGAAGCGACGATAAACTTTATTTTGCTGTTGGTGCGCCGTGTAACGTTTGTTCCGTGGACGACCCGTATGGAACAATTCAGCGGCTGGATATTAGTGACGGCACTACCGAAGTTGTGGCGCGCGGCGTACGCAACACAGTTGGGTTCGCGTGGCATCCGGTTACGGACGAATTGTGGTTTACTGACAATGGGCGCGACATGATGGGGGACGACATGCCGCCCGGAGAGATAAATCGCATCTCCGAAATCGGCCAACATTTTGGATTCCCTTTCGTGCATGGCGGTACATTGCGCGATCCAGAATTTGGCCAGGGCGCATCACTAGATAATTTTATAAAACCCGCTTATGCACTCGCAGCACATGTCGCGCCACTCGGGCCGCTGTTCTACGTCGGGCATCAGTTCCCTAAAGAATACCAGGGCAATTTATTCATCGCAGAACACGGCTCGTGGAACCGCTCGCGAAAAAGCGGCTATCGGGTCATGCGCGCGCAATTAGATCCTGAAGGTAATATCGCTCGATATGAACCATTTATAACCGGCTGGCTGCTCGGTGAAGCACATTGGGGACGCCCGGTCGCTATGGTCGAGTGGTGGGACGGAAGTATTTTAGTCTCGGACGACTACGCAGGTGTGATTTATCGAATTAGTTACAAACCCTGATTTCGCAAGGTTTGGCAAGGTCGCAAGCTGGTGGCGCCCCGAGCAGGAGTCGAACCTGCGACCTATCGCTTAGGAGGCGATCGCTCTATCCACTGAGCTACCGGGGCGTTGAACGAATCTTAACAGACCGCGCAACCAGTTTACCCGAATCGACCACGATGGCTCGAAAATTGAGCCCCGCGTGAGCAACTCACTTTAGAGTCCAGGGCGGGAGTGGTCGCGTAACGAGATACTTGTTACCTGAACAAGCTTGCTCATTCGTCAGTGCGCGCTGGCCTATTGTTCGATACACAATCGCCTGAAGCGTTGCGGAGAGTCGCTGCACGGCGCGGACGACGTACCGTATTAATCGTCGATAGCAGAACGATTCTCGACGCGTCGTGTCGATGCTGGATTATCTTGATGGCGGAGGTAATATATCGCCACGATGTCCGAAAAATACCATTCAGAAACCGTTGAAATTCGTTTGGCAAAGCCTAGCCATGGCGAACGTATGGCAGACATGTCCAGACGATTAATCGAGGAGGGTCTTCCGTGGTGGTGCTGGACACCGAAAAGAATCGCCCGAGTTATTCGTTCGCCGGATACGATTGCTATCGTCGCTGTGGTCGGGAAAAAGTTAGTCGGTTTCGCCGTGATGCATTTCGATGACGAGCACGCGCACTTAAATTTGCTGGCCGTTGAACCACCGTTCCGACGAAGGCGGATCGGCTGTGAGTTACTTCAATGGTTAGAGGAATCTTGCGCCGTGGCGGGCATTCTTAGCGTTTCGCTCGAGGTGCGCGCGAACAACGCAACCGCGATCCGGTTTTACGAATCACTTGGCTACAAAAAAGGCGAGCGTATTGCGCACTACTACTGTGGGAAGGAAGCCGCGCAACGGATGACTCGTCAATTAGGTCGAGAGTTTTCCTAATTCTTAGTCGCGGGATTCGTTTTAGCCCACGTGTCGCGTAACGTGACGACGCGGTTGAACACGGGGGCGGACGGTCGGTGGTCAATCGAGTCCGCGCAAAAATAGCCCAGCCTTTCGAATTGATGGCGGCTTTCAGGCAACACGCTTGCAAGCCCCGGTTCAACGATCGCATTAGTAATAATTTCTACCGAATCGGAATTTAAGTGACTTAAAAAATCGTCCTCACTCGCAGGGTTCGGGACATTAAATAGCCGGTCATATAAGCGTACTTCAGCGCGCGCTCCATGGACGGCAGATACCCAGTGTATGGTACCCTTCACCTTGCGTCCGTCGGGCGCATTTCCGCCTCGCGAACTCGGATCGTAGGTGCAATAAACGACCGCGACCTCGCCCGTACTGGGATCGCGTTCGACCCTAGTACATGTGACTAAATAGGCGTAGCGCAAGCGGACTTCTTGCCCGGGAGCGAGGCGAAAGAAGCCTTTAGTCGGCGCTTCCATAAAGTCGTCACGCTCAATAAATATTTCCCGAGAAAACTCAATCATGCGGCTCCCGAAAGACTCATCTTTTGGATGATTCGCCGCATGGAGCTCGTCGTTTAAATTATCAGGGTAATTTTCAATGATAACTTTCAGCGGTCGAATGACAGCCATGGCGCGTGCTGCCGAATTATCCAGGTGCTCGCGAACGCAATTTTCGAGCACCTCTACGTCAATCAAAGTCTGCTTCTTGGTCACGCCGACCCGTTCGCAAAACTCTCGAATCGCCTCTGGTGTATAGCCGCGTCGACGAAGGCCTTTTAAGGTGGGTAAGCGCGGATCGTCCCAGCCGCTGACGTGGCCGTTTTCAACCAGCATACTCAGCTTTCTCTTGCTCGTAATCGTATAATTTAGCTCGAGTCGTGCGAATTCAATTTGCTGCGGGTGGCACGGAACCGGTAGTGCATTTAACACCCAGTCATATAACGGCCTGTGATCTTCAAACTCTAATGTGCATAGCGAATGCGTTATGCCCTCGAGCGCGTCAGACACGCAGTGCGTGTAGTCGTACATGGGGTAGATTTTCCACGCTAGGCCGGTTCGGTGATGAGCAGTCTTTCTGATCCGATATAGCACTGGGTCGCGCATATTGATGTTCGGTGAAGCCATATCGATTTTCGCGCGTAAGACATGTTCGCCTTCATCGAATTCGCCGGCAGCCATTGCGCGGAATAACTTGAGGTTTTCGTCGCTTGTCCGGTCTCTATAGGGACTTGGCCGGCCAACTTCGGTAAGTGTGCCGCGAAACTCACGCATTTCGGCTGCCGATAAGCTGTCGACATAGGCCTTGTCGGATTCAATTAGAATGATGGCGTAGTCGAATAGCTGTTGAAAATAATCAGAAGCGTGATAAATCCTTGGTCCCGAATCGAATCCAAGCCAACGAACGTCCGCTTCGATTGCGTCCTCAAATTCTTCGCTTTCTTTGTCTGGGTTAGTATCGTCGAAGCGCAGATTACATTTGCCATGAAAGTTCAACGCCGTCCCGAAATTCAAGCAAATCGACTTGGCGTGCCCAATATGTAGGTATCCATTGGGCTCCGGGGGAAATCTCATCGCCAGTTGCCGATCAAAGCGATTTTTTTGTAAATCGGATTCAACGATCGAGCGAATAAAATTCGCGGGAGGAGGGGACGTTTTCTTATCCATCATGGAGCACAAATAATAAAATGAGGGTTTGAGTGGGTGGCTGACGTTCGGAGAATTCAATGTTCGCCTGACGGTTCTTGCCGCGTCAATGTCCGAGGCGCCGTTTTTCGATCTCTCGACGAACGTGTCAGTATCAAAAAACTCGGAAGTTGCTGTCGCTCGTCGGTCGCGATGTTACCTCGTTCTAGGATCCGTTGCATTACTTAACTGGTTGACCCTAAACAGAATACGGTAAACTTAGGACACAGCTGTTGAGATTAAGATGTTACAATCGCGCGTGGGACCGGAGGCCAATGACGGGTATGGCGTCGACGCTGGAATCTCTCGGTTGAGCAACTAGAATTCGAACCCCGTGCGTTTGGGGAGACTTGTGCCCGAGCTTGCGCTTGAGCGACACAAACAGATATCAACGAGGCAATGAGTATTAACGCGAACGATGGCGGAATCGGAAGTGGCGCGGAACGGCGCCGTTATGTCCGTTTGCCCATCAAGTTGGACGCACTGGTTGCGATTGACAGGCGCCCACCAATTCCCTGTACAGTTCGCGATTTTTGCGTCGCTGGAATATTCGTTGCCATATCACAACAACAGCTTCGCCTCGTAAGGGCGCAAACAAACGCGACATTGCATTTTGGGCTTATTGTCGAAGGGATCCAGCAGAACCATCGGCTGTCGTTAACGATTTTTCGAATTATAGGCGGTGGTTTCGGATGTGGGTTCGAAAATGCGGATCCGAAAGTCATCACCTTACTTCAAGGCCTTGCGCTTAGCTTAAATCCGCAACTAGCCGCCCAGACTCCCGAAGATTTGGCTCTCAGCCAAGGCCGCTTCTCGGTTAAATTTCGCGGCGTTCAGAAGCCTCTTGATGAGTTGGTGAAAACTGCGGCCGAAAAGATGTGCACAGATTTTCTCTTGGCCGTCGACAAAGCACTGTTTATCGCTGCCAGGGACGCGGGTAATAACCTCGACGAAGGACGCTATTTGGATGGACAACGTGAAATTCAAGGCCGAGCAGAAAGCATTTCGATCGCAGTACCAGCGTTGTTGTGTAAAGGGGTTTCGATCATCAATAGTCCCTTATCGCTCGTTGATCACAAACCCGAGGCGCCGAAAGTATCTGAATTGTCGCTAATTGATAAAGACGTATTTGAAGAATTTCTAACCCTGTCGCAGCTCGTTTCAGATCTCGAGCCCCGTTTTAAAAAACCCTTATATGAAATTGAACGGCGATTCTCGGAACTCGCCAATCGTCCAGTGGATGAAAGGTCGAATCCGCTCGGAACTGCGGTCGTTAGTGGGGTGTTCGCCGAGGAACTGAAGAACCTTCACTCAGATCGCATTGCGATAAACGTGGTTTACCGAAGCTTGCGCAAGGTTCTCGAGCAGAATCTCGCCGTGCTATACAAAGACGTCAACGAGCTCATGGTCGACTATGATATTTTGCCGATCGTTGAGAACGCGAAATCCTCGTTTAAGCGGCCGCCGGGCTCGGAAACTGTCCGACCAAATGTCGACGGTACTTCGGCAGAGCCTTCTGACGGGGAGCGACTCGCCCCTCAGTCAGCGCAACCGTCAGCAAGCGCTTATGCAGGATATCCGTCGGTCCAGGCGGCCCCGCCGCCGCAAATTCCGGTGGGTGGAAACTTTCATTGGCCAAATTACGATCCAGGCTACGCTAGCGGGCCGCCAACCGGAGGTGAATTTACTGCCATTGGTCCGGGTGCGTAAGCAACGCACTATCCCCAATCGCAGGCTACAAACGTGGCGCCGGGCGTTCCAACGCAACCCATCGGGCACGCTGGACGAGGCAGCTATGGTCGACCGAATACTACCCAAGGTGGTAACCACCATCCGGGAACAGGCCATCCGGGAACAGGTCATCCAGGAACAGTTCAACCGGGAACAGTTCAACCGGGAACAGTTCAGGCAGGCATCCCGCAACATACGTAGTTTTATGCGGATGGGCAACAGGGCGCGGTGACACAACCAGGTACGCCGTATCCCGGGCAAGTAAGTGCCGGAGCTCCGGGTCTGCAAGGCACCTCATTCGGTGGGCTCGAAGCGACGTTCGGTGGATTCGGCGTTGGCGGGCCTGCGATTTATGTTCCGCCGTCGCTTCAGCAAGCATACTCGGCTGCCCAAACGCAAATGGCGTTGCGACGCAATTTGCTTCCTGAAGTCTCCAGCGAAGCAATCACCATCGGATCATCAGCACCGGCCTACGCGCCTGCACAATTAATCGATGGTTTGACTAATCTGCAGCGTTCGATGGCGAATACGCTTGATCCGAAGATGTTGGACGTACGGAACATAAAAGAACGAATTGTCGAAGCGATTAGTGCGGCAGGAGGCGCTGCAGGCTCGATCGGTGAGACCGAAAGTGACGCTATCGAAGTGATCGCCAATTTATTTGAAGTCTTAATCGAGGATGCACTACTAACTGACACGGCGAAATCACATTTGAAAAAACTGCAGGCCCCAGTGCATAAAACCGCACTGATGGATCCGGCATTTTTTGAAGCGACGGATCACCCTGTTCGCCAGCTCCTGAATCGCGTTTCCATGCTACGTGATAGTAAAACCGATATAGGCGGAGCTAGAAATACCCGGGCATCGCAACTCATCGATCGGATCAACCTTGAGTTCGCACGCGATCCAGAGGTATTACGGCCGATTGTGTCAGAATTCGACCAGATTCTACGCGAACAGAGGGACGCGTTTAACGAAAACGTAGCGGCTGTTGTTCAGGCGAGCGAAGAACAAGACAAAGTGCTTAGCGCTCGACGAGATAAGAATCTAGATTCGACCGGCGGGGGCTTACACCAGAAAAAACTCCCAGAAGAATGGAACCGTTGGCTCGACCGCAGCCGGCTGCTTGAGGTCAATGAGCGTTTAATCATGAACGCGAACAGCAACAAACCCTACCTTGTAACCCTGGCGTGGGTGGGGCCAGAATTCAATCCCTTTGTTTTCGTCGATGATAAAGGTGACAAATCCTCCACGCTGACGTTACAACAAGTCGCAATGTATTTGCGGCGCGGTACGCTCAAACAGTTACTCGGTGAAGATGTCAGTGCGGTGGACCGCGCTTTATTCGGCGTTGTCAACCGCATGCACGGAGAAGTTGAAACGCACGCAACGCACGACAAGCTGACGGATTTTTTGAATCGAAAATCTTTCGTACAGTCGATCGAGCGGAACTTGCCGGAAGAGGTGGTTAGCTCTTCGCATCCAGTGTTATGTCATATCGTAATCGACAACCTAAAAGCGATTAACGACCAGCATGGGGTAGAAGCTGGAGATGCTTTGATTAGCTCTGTCGCTGAAATCCTTTGCGACGAGATCGGTCGCCGGAAAGCGGTTTTTGGCCGTCTCGGTGGTGGTGAGATCGGCGTTTTTTGGCATAAGGGCGGGTTGCAAAACGCATACAAAAAAATGCAGGAATGTTTCAAGCTTTTTACTGAAGATGCCGTTACCGTCAACGACGAGTTACTGATCCCAGTTGCTTATGCCGGAATTACTGCACTCGAAGACGGCCTGACAAACGCCGAACAACTCGTCACCATAGTGTCTGACGCTTGTGCTATTGCAAAGTCTACTAAGGAAAAACCGATATACATTGCTGGAAGCGAGAATAAATATCGCGAGCAGCTCGAGCAAATGGTGACGTATATCGGTAAGGCGTTTGATCGCGATCGACTTGTATTGCTCCATCAGTCGGTAAAGTCGCTAACCAAAGAGAACGATCCGCCAGCCTTACACATGCTCGTCACGGCGGAAGATAGAAACGGCAAACTCATCCCGCCGGAGTTTTTCGAGCAAGCGCTCGTGAATTCAGAACGCGCATTCGAAGTGGACCAATGGCGATTGAAGAAATCATTGCGCTGGATGGCGGCGAACTCTGACGAGATTGATAGTTATTCTGCGGTGATCGTCCCACTTTCGCATGCATCAGTTAGAAGAGATGATTTAGCAAATTTGATAATCACGGAATTGATGGATACGGCCGTGCCGCCAGGAAGGATTTTTTTTGAAATAACGGATCGCGATGCCATCGCGAATGTGACCGAAACCGCGGAGTTTGTGCGAACTCTCAAAGAGTTTGGTTGCCGGTTTGTTCTTGATGAATTCGGAAGCGGGCAAGGTAATTACGATTATGTGCAAGAACTTTCGGTAGATTTCGTAACAATAGATTCTGGCTTTATCAAAGATGCCGCGCAGGATACAAAAGATTTTGCGATGGCCAAATCGATTAATGAGCTAATTCATTTTATGGGGAAGAAGACGATTGGCAAACAAGATCCAAGCACTAGTGTCGTGAACATATTGCGAGAGATCGGTGTCGACTTCGTCTACGATAAATCGGTAACTCATCGGATCGAAGTGTAGATGGCAGATCTCCCCGCGAAAATTGGTAAGTACGACGTAATTGATGTTCTCGGTAAAGGCTCAATGGGTATTGTGTACCGCGGCCACGATGCTTACGTAGATCGGGCCGTAGCGATCAAGTTGGCGACGAATGCCGATTCGGACGACGAGGCCGCGAGCATGGCCAAGCGGATGTTTGTCGGCGCATGGGCCGCGGCCGGTCGCCTCGATCATCAAAACGTGCTTAAGGTCTATGAGGCAGGCGAGGAAGCTGGACAGCCTTATATGGTGATGGAATACATCGACGGGGGCGATACGCTACGTAGCTATTGCAAACCCGGTAACCTTTTGCCGATTCCGACCGTCGTGGAACTCATTCGGCAAGCCGCGGCGGCACTGGATTACGCACACTCGCAGGGCGTGCTTCATCGCGATATTAAGCCTGCGAATATTATGCTGACGAAAGACGGCGTCGCAAAACTCGGCGATTTCGGCATCGCAAAACGGCTTGGCGCTGACCAGACGCAAATTGTCGGGTGGTTCGGTTCGCCGCTTTATATGTCTCCTGAACAGGCACAGGATTCGGATATTACGGCGCAATCCGACCTCTTCTCCCTGGGGTCAGTTTTCTATGAAATGTTGGTCGGAGCCCCGCCCTTCGCCGCGAAGGGTTTGACCGGTCTAATTCAGAAGGTTTGTCAGGAAGATCCGCAGCCACTCACGGAATTGCGCGAAGATATTCCACCACAACTGTGGCAGGTCGTGAGTAAGATGCTGCAGAAGCAGCTTACGAAACGTTACAAAACTGGCGGGGAATTAGTGGCGGATCTCGAGGCTGTGCTTGAGGTGCTAGAGCACGAAGCGTTGGTTCTGACGGACGAACAAAAATTAGAACGAATGGCGGGCTTAGTATTTTTTAAAACGTTTTCGGCTACGGAATTGAAGGAAATATTGAAGGTTGCGCGATGGGTTCGATTTGTTGCCGGCAGCACGATTTTCATGGAAGAAGAAAAAGAGCGAGCATTTTTCGTGATCGTGGACGGATCAGTTTCGGTGCGAATGAATGGTGTACGTATTAGCGAAATGGACAAGGGCGAGTGTTTCGGCGAGATGGAGTATTTGTCTGGTTCGGGTCGAACCGCAGCAGTGTCGGCCAATCGCGACACGGTCGCGCTGAAAATTGATCGCGATTTTAAAGAATGGGCATCGTTGCCATGCCAACTACGCTTGAGTCGAGTGTTTCAAGAAGTGCTAATTGATCGCCTGCAGAAGACGAGTAAAGCGCTCGCTAGAGCGGCTAACTAGGAGCTTGTCGGTCATAGCGCGCTAAGGGTCCGTGACAAAACTAGTCGATCGGTTTCGGCATGCGCTGTACAACGAGCGAGGCTCTATCGT
>JAQCEL010000126.1 GCA_027618655.1 Pseudomonadota bacterium
CTGAAACCTGCAGACGGTCGCGAATATAGGGCCATTAGCTCAATTGGTAGAGCAGCTGACTCTTAATCAGTAGGTTCGCGGTTCGAGTCCGCGATGGCCCACCATTCCAACGGAGTCGAGAACCGGGATTTACCTAATGCCTATTCGCGATATCATGGAATCTTGCGGCGCGACTCTGTGGATTTGCTGAGCCACTATCGATAGTTGTTTCCAAAAGCGTCGTTGACAATGCTCAGCTCGAGTCGGACTTTTTCTTTACTGCCCCTTGCGAGGTCAAAGTGCGCGGCTTTCGGGAAGCCGTTCCTGTATATAACGTAGCTCGCAGCCGGGAAACGTAGCAAATGCAACGTCTGGCCTTAACTGCTAATTGACCTCGAATTTGTGCCGCCTACGTGGAGCTACTTCACGCGGCGTAGAATCAATGCTCGCGTGATGCAGGATCAAAAACCAAAATTGGTCTATCCGCTGGTATATATTTGTTGCCAAAACCGGAATGAATTGCGTGTCACTGCCCGGCGCAGAAATTATCTCATCGAGAACGTGAACCGCGATGTTTTCGGTCTGCGTCCGCGATTTCGGGCGGAGATCGAATTTACGCCGGGAATCCCCTGCTAAAATTAGTTTCCAACTATCTGAAATAAGCGCTCTGCCGATCAGTCGAGGGCCCATCGGATGGACGCAAACGATGTCATCAGAAGATCCCCAAACCTCCATCATGGCCGCATGATCCGCGCGACCAAACGCGTCATAAAATGCACTTTCTGCACTAAGCGGGCTATCGAAACGCATAACTTTTCAAGTAATCGTTCAGATCTACGATATTTAGGGGTAACCCGCGCCGGTTAGCGCGGACTTGAGATCGGAGTGGTTATAGCCCGTGAATTTTTTTTCTCCTACAGTTACCGTGGGTACCGTCAGCGGGCCTCCCGTGATGGCGGCGAGCTCACTTTGGACTGATGTGTCACTCGTCGCGTCTTTTTCTGTGTACGGAATGTTTCGCCCGTTAAGTTGAGTTCGCACTAGTTCGCACGCTCCACAATTCGGCGCTGAATAAAGTACAACAGGTGAATCGGCCGCTGCTTGGTCGAACGCAGCAGAAGCAGCCTCTTCCTTTCTATCGCCACGCAGTATCTTCGTCGATTTAACTGACATTTCCGGAGGACAATTATCTCGAAACGAAGAGTTCCCATGACTATCGATGCACTCGACCACTGTAATCGCCGATCCTGAAAGAGGTAGAACCAGCAATATCATTCCGAGAATCGAGCTGTGATTCGGTAATTTCATCCCGTAGATACTCCTTGCATCATCCATCAGATTGCGCCGGCGTCGTTCAATTGAAACTATATCGGTCGTTGCCGCGACACGTACCTTTCGGGGCTATCAAACCCCGAAACCTACCACTATAATACCGGCTCGACTGGCTAACGCTACCACGCTCGAAGATTAAAGAGGTGGGAAAAGCGCGTCCACTCAATGCGCCGACAAATCCAGCTGCGAACAGGTTATTGCGAAGAGCGGCACAGATTCTTGTCATTATTTCCCAACCTGCGGTGAATTGGCTAACGCGCCGAACATTGCTCGTCTTACAATCGTGCTTCGGTATGAGCACGTAAACCTAGACTATAGAGAGTTGGATAATTCAGGCGAAAGTGGCGAAATTGGTAGACGCGCTGGCTTTAGGTGCCAGTGGGGCAACCCGTGAGAGTTCGAGTCTCTCCTTTCGCACCATTGTCCAATCTTTATTTTTTGAAATTTGGGCCTATAAAGTTACTAGCTCCTTACTTTAGGGCGTTGTCCGAAACCCAGAACGTTTATTAATAACTATGCAAGTATCAGTTGAAGAATCCGGCGATCTTGAACGAAAGATGACTGTCGAGATTCCTGAAAATCAAATTGTCGAACGTGTTACGGAACGTCTTCAAGCACTCAGTCGAACCGTCAAAGTCGACGGTTTCCGTCCTGGAAAAGTACCGTTTAGCGTTGTCAGACAACGTTATGGCGCTCGCGTTCGCGAGGAAATATTGAGCGACGTACTGCGCTCTAGCTTTTCTGAGGCAATGACCGAGCAAGATCTGCGCCCGGTCGGTGAACCGTCGATCGAGCCTGGGAATTTCGAGGTCGGCAAGGGTCTAAGCTACGTTGCTACGTTCGAAGTCTACCCGACGGTGGCGTTACAGCCGGTGGAAGCTCTAAACCTAGAGCGTCCTGCGTGCGAAATCGCCGAATCGGACGTTCAAAAAATGATTGGAACGTTGCGCGAACAACACAAAACATGGATCGAAGTTGCCCGATCCGCTACGGAAGATGATCAGGTGACGATTGACTTCGTTGGTGAAATCGGGGGTGTGCCGTTCGATGGCGGGACCGCGTCCGATTTTGAATTGATCATTGGCGCAGGCCGCATGATTGACGGCTTCGAGTCGGGCCTTGCTGGTAAAGTGGCAGGCGAACAGACTGAACTAAATTTAAAATTTCCTGACGCCTACCAAAATGAAGATCTGGCTGGTAAGGACGTCGTATTCAAAGTGACGGTGAAAAAAGTAGCTGAGCCTGTTTTACCAGCGCTGGACGACGAATTTTTTGTGAAATTTGGGGTCCAAAGCGGCGGATTGGAAGCTTTCCAGACCGAAATCCGCGAAAATATGGAACGAGAGCGCGACCGTGCATTGAAACGGCGGTTCAACTCTGGTGTCTTGGACCGAGTGAACGAAGCGAACGAACTTCCCATCCCGCAGGCGCTAATCCAGCAAGAAACGATGCGTATGCAGCAACAGGCGATGCAAACAATGATGCAGCGCGGTGGAAGCCTGGACGGTTTTGATCCATCGAAAATGATGGGGTTTTTTGAGGAACCAGCAAAAAAACGCGTAAAGCTCGGGTTACTAATGGCCGAGATGATTAAGTCGGCTGGAATTTCCGCCGACCCAGGTAAAGTTCGAGGCACGATAGAATCTATGGCATCGAGTTACGAAGATTCGGCAGCGGTTGTTAAGTGGTATTACGAAGATCCCCAACGACTGCACGAGATTGAGGCAATGTGTCTTGAGGACGAGGCGGTAGGTTGGATCGCCGCACGTGCCACCGTAAATGAGGTGCCCATCTCGTTTGACGACCTCATGAATCCAGGGCAGACTGGCTGACAAATTTAAGGCAATTATTCACTCATGATAAATTACGGCGGCAATAGCTCTCACACTGAAATTCAGGCACTTAATCTGATCCCGATGGTGGTTGAACAAACTGCGCGCGGTGAACGCTCGTATGACATCTATTCGAGATTGTTGAAGGAACGGGTCGTGTTTTTGGTCGGTGCGGTTGAGGATCATGTGGCGAACGTTATCGTCGCGCAGTTGCTGTTTCTTGAATCGGAAAATCCCGACAAAGACATTCACCTGTACATCAACTCCCCAGGGGGCTCCGTGACAGCGGGAATGGCAATCTACGATACGATGCAGTTCGTCAAACCTGCGGTGAGCACCATGTGTGTAGGTCAGGCCGCGAGTATGGGCGCGTTACTGTTGGCCGGAGGGGCGAGCGGCAAGCGTTTCTGTTTACCGCATTCGCGCGTGATGATTCACCAGCCGCTAGGCGGATTCCAAGGGCAGGCAACAGATTTCGATATTCATGCACGAGAAATCCTGACGATCCGCGACCGGCTTAACGAGATATTGGCAAAGCATACGGGTCGGGCGATTGAGGACGTCGCAAAAGACACTGAACGTGATAACTTTATGAGTGCATCCGACGCTCAGAAATATGGCTTAATCGACGCGGTGTTGGAAAATCGAGAAGCGGCTGGTCCGAAGAGTATCGATACTTAACGTTTGACTGACCATCAGTATTTTGGTCGATAGCTAATTCAAAACAGAGGCAGGATCAATGAGCGACGGAAAAAATCCAAAGGGCGGCGACGGCGACCGACTTTTGTACTGCTCTTTTTGCGGGAAAAGCCAACACGAAGTCCGCAAATTGATCGCGGGACCCTCGGTGTTTATATGCGACGAGTGTGTCGAATTGTGCAACGACATCATTCGCGAAGAAATTCAAGAAAAATCGGGCGGCACTAGCGGTAGTAAACTCCCGATCCCAGAAGAAATTAACCACATCCTAGATGAATACGTGATCGGGCAACGACAGGCGAAGAAAATCCTAGCCGTGGCCGTCTACAATCACTACAAGCGTCTTGACACCAGAGTTAAGCAAACCGATGTGGAGCTCTCAAAAAGTAACGTATTGCTCATTGGTCCAACCGGTAGTGGCAAAACCTTGCTTGCTGAGACGCTTGCCAGATTACTCAACGTGCCGTTCACGATTGCGGATGCAACGACCTTAACCGAAGCGGGTTATGTCGGTGAAGATGTCGAAAACATAATCCAGAAATTGTTGCAAAAATGCGAATACGACGTCGAAAAAGCCCAAACTGGTATCGTCTACATCGACGAAATCGACAAGATTTCCCGGAAATCAGACAACCCTTCTATCACTCGTGACGTATCTGGAGAAGGCGTCCAGCAAGCTCTATTGAAGTTAATTGAAGGGACCGTTGCTTCGGTGCCGCCGCAAGGCGGACGAAAGCATCCGCAGCAAGAGTTCTTGCAAGTCAACACAGCGAATATATTGTTCATTTGCGGTGGCGCGTTTTCCGGCCTGGACAAGATAATCCGAGATCGTTCGGAGAAGGGCGGCATCGGATTTACGGCAGAAGTGAAAAGCAAAGAAGACAAGAAAACGACGAGTGAAATGCTGCATCAAGTCGAGCCAGAAGATCTTATTCGCTATGGCCTAATTCCGGAGTTTGTCGGTCGCTTGCCGGTGGTCGCAGTGCTTGACGAGCTCGATGAAAATCAGCTGGTACAAATTTTAGTCGAGCCGAAGAATGCCCTCACGAAACAATACGGTAAGCTCTTCGAAATGGAAGGATGCGAGCTGGAATTTCGTGAAGAAGCACTCCGTGCGGTTGCCCGCAAGGCAGTAGAAAGAAAAACCGGAGCCCGTGGCCTGCGCTCGATAATCGAGCAGAATCTGCTGGATACCATGTACGAGCTACCATCGTTAGATGACGTAACAAAGGTCGTTGTGGATGAGGGTGCAATTACCGGAGAAAGCAAGCCGTTAATCATCTACGAGGGATCGGAAATCGCAAAGGTTGCATCCGATTGAGATACAGGCTGGGATCTAGGGCTCGCGGTGAATGCCCGTTGCATGACGACGAACCGCTGAGGAGCCCGACATACTGGCGCGCACCCTAACGATACGCGCGCCGTATCGCTCGGTGAAGAACTTCCCAAACACTAATTTGCAAATTCTTAAGTCGCCGAGGACCTAGCTAATGACAGAATCCAATATTCTCGCGGTATTACCTCTGCGCGACGTTGTGGTTTATCCGCACATGGTTATCCCGCTGTTCGTTGGTCGTGAGAAATCCATTAAGGCGCTCGAGTCGGCAATGGAGGACGCTAAGCAGATCCTGCTTGTAGCCCAACGTAGCGCCGCAGATGACGACCCTTCGATCGAAGACATGCACGACGTCGGCACAGTATCCAATATCTTACAACTGCTCAAACTCCCCGATGGAACAATTAAAGTCCTTGTTGAAGGCGTGCGCCGGGCGAAAACTGTTGAATTCCTAAATACCGAAGAATATTTCTCGGCCCGCACCGAGCCATTAGAACCCGAGCCGATTACAGAGAGGGAGGCCGAGGTCCTGACTCGCTCGTTAATGGGCCAGTTCGATCAATACGTAAAATTGAACAAGAAAGTGCCGCCAGAAATCGTATCGTCGCTGTCGAGTATCGATGAGCCGTCGCGCTTAGCCGATACGATTGCAGCTCACATGTCGATCAAGATCCAGGATAAACAAGACGTTTTAGAATTTGTGAATATTCGCGAGCGCTTGGAACATCTTATTAGCCTGATGGAGTCCGAAATAGATCTGCTGCAAGTTGAGAAGCGGCTGCGCGGGCGCGTAAAAAAGCAAATGGAAAAAAGCCAGCGCGAGTATTACCTGAACGAGCAAATTAAGGCTATTCAAAACGAGCTCGGGGAATCCGAAGACGGTTCGAATGAATTTGATGAGATTGCAGATAAAATCGCACAGTCAGGAATGCATAAGGAGGCCCGCGAAAAAGCCGAGTCCGAATTGAAGAAGCTCCGCATGATGTCACCCATGTCCGCAGAAGCCACAGTAGTGAGAAACTACATCGATTGGATCACTGCGGTCCCTTGGAAGAAACGCTCAAAAACGGGTAAGGATCTCAATCGCGCTGAGGCGATCCTTGACGAAGACCACTACGGCCTCGAGAAAGTGAAAGAACGAATTGTCGAACATTTAGCGGTTCAACAACGCGTAAAGAAGATGAAGGGGCCGATTTTGTGCCTGGTCGGCCCACCCGGTGTTGGCAAAACTTCTTTGGGTCGCTCAATCGCAAGGGCAACGAATCGTAAATTCGTGCGCATGTCTTTAGGTGGTGTGCGAGACGAGGCCGAGATACGCGGACACCGTAGAACCTATGTCGGTTCGTTGCCGGGAAAAATCATACAGAACATGTCGAAAGTCGGGACGCGAAATCCGCTGTTTCTGCTCGATGAAGTGGACAAAATGGCGATGGATTTCAGGGGTGACCCGGCATCTGCGTTGCTCGAAGTTTTAGATCCGGAGCAGAACTTCGCATTTAACGATCATTACCTCGAAGTCGATTACGACCTCTCCGAAGTTATGTTTATTACAACGGCGAATAGCTTAAACATCCCGGCACCACTGCTTGATCGAATGGAAGTGATCCGGCTTGCGGGATACACCGAAGACGAGAAGGTAAACATTGCGACGAAGTACCTGATCCCGAAACAGATAGCGAATAATGGTCTAGCTGAAGACGAAATAAAAATTTCCGAATCGGCGATACGCGAAATTATTCGATATTATTCGCGCGAAGCAGGCGTGCGTAATTTGGAACGCGAAATCGCAAACGTGTGTCGTAAGGTAGTGAAGCAAATTCTGAAAAAGGATCCTGGAAAACTTCTCCAGATAACGGCGAAATCGATTGAAAAATACTTAGGTGTTAAGCGTTACCGGTATGGACTTGCGGAAGTCGAAGATCGCGTTGGACAGGTTACTGGCTTGGCGTGGACGGAAGTGGGTGGCGACTTGTTAACGATCGAGGCGGTTGTAGTTCCAGGCAAGGGTAAGGAAACCTACACCGGCCGACTCGGCGACGTGATGCAAGAATCTATCAAGGCAGCGATGACCGTCATTCGCAGTCGCGCGTCGTCGCTTGGAATTAAGCCAGATTTCTATCGGACAATTGACATTCATTTTCACGTGCCGGAGGGAGCGACCCCAAAGGATGGACCTAGCGCTGGCGTTGGAATGTCTACTGCTTTGGTCTCCGCACTGACCGGTATTCCGGTGCGCGCCGATGTCGCTATGACAGGAGAAATCACACTGCGCGGCGAAGTTTTGCCAATCGGGGGCTTAAAAGAAAAGTTACTGGCAGCGCTGCGCGGTGGTATTAAGACGGTGCTGATACCGGTAGAAAATGAGCGAGAGCTAAAAGAGATCCCAGCAAACATCAAACTAGGCCTCGATATAAAGCCGGTTCGGTGGATAGACGAGGTCTTCGCACTGGCGTTACAATCGGTACCGACGCCACTCACAGACGCTGCGATCGCTGAAGCGAATATTTCGAACGACAGTGGCGACTCTGACGACGACGCTGACGTCGTCCGACCGCATTAAAATTCTATGTGGCGCAACTGTGTTGGTTGCTTGACGGTGTTTAGGGTGCTTGGTATAACGGCCAGGGCTCTCGGCGGCCGACCAGGGAACGGAAATAAATCCAATATCAACTAAAAATATCAACTAAAAACTTACTCACGCTGGGTTTGTTATTTGAAGGGGAGTTCACAAATGAATAAGGCAGATCTAATTGACGCTGTCGCTGAGGCGGCTGATCTTTCTAAAGCCAGTGCTGCACGCGCAGTTGATGCTGTTACACAAGCAATTGCCGACTCTTTGAAAAAGGACGATCAAGTTACTATTGTTGGGTTCGGAACTTTTAGCGTCCGCAAGCGGGCCGCACGTTCTGGCCGCAATCCACGGACGGGCGAAACTATTCATATCAAGGCATCGAACGTACCTGGATTCAAACCTGGAAAAGCACTGAAGGATGCCGTAAACTAGCGCGCTTCCCAAGGGTGCTTAGCTCAGCTGGGAGAGCGTCGCCTTTACACGGCGAAGGTCGGGGGTTCGATCCCCTCAGCACCCACCAGCGATGATCACAGGAGTGGTAGTTCAGTTGGTTAGAATACCGGCCTGTCACGCCGGGGGTCGCGGGTTCGAGTCCCGTCCACTCCGCCAAATAATCGCTTAAATACACTAGACGCACCTTACATGGTGCGTCTTTGCGTTGGGCGTATGTGATTCAGAAACGGCACCCGTCGCGCCCAATACCAAAACTGTGAGGAAACTAATCCAATGCTGCAGTTGATACGCGACCGGTCGCAAGGTTTGGTTGTCGGGGTCATCGTATTTTTTATCTGCCTAACGTTCGCTTTGTTTGGAGTGCAACAGTACTTGGATTCACAATCTACAGTCGTCGTTGCCGAAGTAAACGGCACTGAGATTGGGCTGAAGGAATACCAAGAGGCGTTCCAGCAACTTCGCCAGCGAGCTCAAGCCATGCTCGGAGAGTCATTCGATGCGGCTCAGTGGAGTAGTTCCGAAGCCAAACTGTCTGCGCTCGACTACGTGGTCAATGAAGCGCTGCTTCGCCAGACCGTAGACAAGGCAAATATTCGTGCCTCTGATATTCAGGTCGCGAGTTACATTCGCAACTCTCCGCAATTCCAACAGGATGGGAAATTTTCAGAGCCGCGATATCAACAAGCGGTTCGCAATATCGGTTTTTCGGAACAGGGATTCGAACAGCAAGTTCGCCAAGACCTCGTTGTAAACCAGCTACGCGCTGGCATCGGCGCGTCAGCACTGGTAACGGCCGAGGAATTGCTACGACTCGAACAACTTCGCCAACAAACGCGCGATATTGGATACGTGATTTTCGGCATCGAATCGCTTGCGGAACAACCGTCGCCAACGTCTGATCAAATCGCAGCGTACTTCGCTGAGAACACCGAGAATTATCGCATCGAAGAAAAAATCTCAGTTTCCTATCTTGACCTGTCGATAGATTCCTTAATGGCGCAAGTGACGATAAACGAGCCAATACTGCGTGCGTATTATGATACGAATCAAGCGAACTACGTCAAAAACGAACAACGCAATGCGAACCATATCCTCATTAAGGTTGCAAAAGGCGCCTCTGAGCAGGAAGAAGAATCCGCGAGGGAACGGGCAACTCAATTGCGCGCGATCGCGGCTAAAGGCAGCGATTTCGAAGCACTAGCCAAGGAACACTCGGACGATATCGGCTCGAAAAATGATGGCGGGGAGACTGGGTTTTTTGGCCTCGGGGTAATGACTCCAGAGTTCGAAACGGCGGTGTTCGCAATGTCTGAAGGGGATATTAGCGAACCGGTTCGCTCCGAGTTTGGTTTCCACGTGATTCGACTGAAGGCCATTAGCCCAAGTGGAATTAAATCCTTCGAAGACGCTCGTAGCGAAGTCGAACTAAGCTATCGACGTGAGCAAGCCGAGAGTTTATTTTTTGAACAGGCTGAGGAACTTGGCAACCTAGCATACGAACATCCTGATTCCCTAGACGTCGTGGCTGAAACCCTGAACTTAGCGATTAAAAGGACTGATCCACTTTCACGTAGTGAAATTGCGTTAATGTTTTCCGAGCAAGTTACCGAAGCTGCATTCGAACCCGAAGTACTGCTAGAGGGATTGAACAGCGCGCCGATCGAAATATCTAACAATCGCATCGTCGTCGTTCGCATTGCGGAACACGCGCCGAGCAGAGTGCCTGCGCTCGATGATGTTCTCGCGGTCGTTACTAAAGATTTCACGGACACGCGCGCGCGCGACGTCGTTCAGGCGCACGGGCAGACGTTGGTAGAGCGCCTAACTAAAGGTGAAGACTTGACCAGCGTCATGAGCGAAGGTGGTTTGAAATGGGAACAACTCGAGGGCGTGACACAGGATTCGTCAAAAATTAACCGTGCAGTTTTGCGTACGGCATTTAAATCCGTGTCGCGAAGCGACGGCAAAGTTGAATATGCAGGAGTCCCGATTGGGATCAGCGATTTTGCAATCGTCGGCATTTCGAATGTTGTATTGCCGCCGATCGATCAATTAAGTACCAGTGAGATAAGTCAGCTACGACGCGAAGCGTCTGTGGCGCGGTCGAGTGGGAACTGGTTCGATTTTATGGAGCTGCTAAAATCGGATAGCAAAATCGAAACCTACCCGGATCGTTTGTAAGGGTTTTCGACTGTTCGTTGAGGCAAGTTGAGATGATGGAGCGCTCCCGGCGGCGCGCCTGATTAAAACGTTTGTGCGATTCGACAGACCGTCAAATTGCGGCCATACCCATAATATTGAATCCGCAATCGACGTAGGTAATTTCGCCTGTGATCGCCGAAGCCATGTCAGAACATAAAAAAGCTGCCGCGTTGCCGACCTCTTCGGTGGTCACGTTGCGTCTTAGCGGCGCCGTATTCTCGACATAACCGAGAAACTTCTTGAGATCTTTCACGCCTGATGCGGCGAGCGTTCGAATTGGACCCGCCGAAATCGCGTTAACGCGAATTCCTTCGGGTCCGAGGCCTTGCGCCATATAGCGAACATTTGCTTCAAGGCTCGCCTTAGCAAGCCCCATCACGTTATAGCTCGGCATGGTCCGAACAGCGCCTAAATAACTTAACGTTAACATTGCACCTACACGGCCTTTCATTAGTGGTCTTGCTGCATTTCCCAATGCGGCAAAACTATAGGAGCTAACTTCGTGAGCTATTCGGAAGCTTTCTCTTGTTACCGAATCGAGGTATTCACCCATTAGCGACTCACGTGGGGCATAGGCAACGGAGTGAACCAAGATATCAAGCCCATCCCAATAATTATCTAAGTGATCGAACACATTTTGGATGTCTTGGTCATTCTGCACGTCACAGGGAACGGTGATTTCGGAATTGCATTCGACAGCAAAATCTTCAACTCGCGAACGAAGTCGCTCAGTTTGATAGGTAAAAGCCAGCTCTGCACCTTCGCGCCGCATCGCTTGCGCGACGCCCCACGCGATTGATTTGTTGCTAGCAACACCTACAATTAACGCGCGCTTGCCGGTCAGAATCCCCATTAGTTAAAGCTCCCTTGTCAATTTCCCAACTGGTGAGTGTACAGCGTCTGAGTGGAGTTTATAATCCTCGGCACCTTATGCGATTACTCAGGCCACTTAGCACCCTATTGTTTACGACGGCTTGCCTACTCACTGCTGCCTGCGGCGAAGGTGCGTGGAACAATCCCTATCCAAGCAGCCAAGACAATGAATCTGTTTTCTATAGTTCTTTCGGTGAACGGCCGAAGCATTTGGACCCGGTTTCGTCGTACAGCGAAAACGAGGCGCAATTTACCGCGCAGATTTATGAACCTGTGGTGCAATATCATTTTCTCAAAAGACCATATGAACTAGTCCCTCTGACCGCGACTTCAGTACCTAAGCCTATCTATCGAGATTCATTCGGCAATGAGTTGACGGATGATGCACCTGCAGATCGGGTCGATTCTGTGGTCTACCGAATTATGGTGCAGCCGGGAATTATGTTTCAGCCGCATCCGGCGTTCGCAACGGTAGCTGATGGAAGTTTAATTTACGAAAATCTAAGCGAAGCTGAATTAGAAAAATTTCATGTGCTAGGCGATTTCGATAAATCGGGAACTCGTGAATTAACTGCAGCTGACTATGTCTATCAAATAAAACGGCTTGCTCATCCGCGTATTCATTCGCCAATCGCCGGATTTATGGGGCGCTATATTTTAGGGCTCAATGAGCTGCAAGACGACTTGAAAGGGATCGCGTCCGACGATCGAAATTTCATTGATTTGCGAGACCATCAGCTTTCAGGTGTGACGCAAATTGACCGCTACACCTACGAAATCCAACTGACTGAAAAATATCCGCAGTTCATTTATTGGCTCGCTATGTCATTTTTCGCGCCGATTCCTTGGGAGGCGGACAAATTCTATAGTCAGCCGGGAATGAAAGAACGAAATCTCACGTTGGACTGGTATCCGGTCGGAACCGGGCCGTACATGCTGACTGAAAACAATCCAAACGGGCGGATGGTTTTACGCAAGAACCCGAATTTCCATGGCGAGACGTACCCGATCGTCGGGATGCCGTCGGACACGGAGGATGGTTCGCTGCGAAGTGCTGGCAAGCCACTGCCCTTCATTGATACTGCAGTCTACAGTCTCGAGCAGGAAGCGATCCCTGGTTGGACTAAATTCCTGCAAGGCTATTATGACAATTCGGCAATCGTTTCCGATAGTTTCGATCAGGCCGTGCAGTTTTCGAGTAGCGGGGATGCAGAACTGACGGCAGAAATGCGTGACCGAAAGATACAGTTGGCGACGAGCGTTAATCCTTCGACATCGTATATTGGATTTAACATGATTGACGAAATCGTGGGCGGTGAATCAGATCGCGCTCGATTATTGCGACGTGCGATCTCCATCGCCATGGATTACGAAGAATTCATATCAATTTTTGCGAATGGCCGCGGATCACCAGCGCAAGGTCCGTTGCCGCCGGGCATCTTTGGGCATGTCGATGGCCCGACCGGCATCAATCCGTACGTTTACGATTGGGTTGATGGG